>NZ_QHHQ01000012.1 GCF_003258595.1 Acuticoccus sediminis | reverse complement strand
GGTGTGAGATCCGCAGGGACAACGCCGCCCACGTTTCTCTTTCTTCGCATTCACTTGTCAAAGAGCCCGGTACCCAGCGGCACCGTGGAAGACCATGTCTTCCTGAATTCAGCGGAAAGAAGCCCCTGTCCCGATCTCTCGGGCCATCCGGCCTAAGCTTTCCAGTGAGACACCGGCGGGAAGTCGCGGCGCTTTCGAAGTGCGCCGCCCCGTCGGTGGAGGCGGTATCTAGTGATCCGCCCCGGCCGTGTCAACACCCTTTTTTCAGGGCCGTTTCCGTGGCCGGACCGCCGTGGTGGTGGGCCCGAAGGCCGCGCCGCCGCTGCGGTGGGCGGGTCTATACGGGGGCCAGGATGAGGGGTCAAGCACCAAAATTCGCGTCGATCTCAGAAAAGTTCGGGATCACGTCCGCGGTCCCGTGACGGGTCACCATCAGCGCCCCCGCCTTCGCCGCCCACCCCATCGCGGCGCCGAGCCCCATCCCGCGCTCCAGCCCGGCCAGCAGGTAGCCGGTGAAGGTGTCGCCCGCCCCGGTCGTGTCCACCGCCTCGACCGGGACCGCCGCGACGTGCAGGCCCCCGGGGTGCGCCGCGTCGTATCCCGTCGCGCCGTCCGCCCCCTCCGTCACCACCACCGTCGCCACGCCCTGGGCGTCCGGCCCGCGCCCGGTCGCCGCCTGGAGCTGGTCCATCTCCACCCGGTTGAGGATCAGGAGGTCGGCGAGCGGCGCCATCTCGACCGCCGCCTCCGCCGTGAACGGCGCGGCGGCGTACGCCACCCTGAGGCCCGCCGCCCGCGCCCGCCGCGCGCCCTCGGCCTGCAGCACCGTCTCGTTCTGGATGAGGCACCACTCGCCCGGCCGCGCCTCGGCGAAGGCCGCCTGCAGCGGCCCCGCCTCCAGTCGGTGGTTGGCGCCGGGGTGGATGATGATCGTGTTCTCGCCGTCGTCGGCGACGGCGATGATCGCGTGGCCCGTCGGCCCGGCCGCCGTCGCCACGAAGCGCGTGTCGACGCCCCATGCGGCGAGGCGGTCGCGCGCCCACGCCCCGTCGGCTCCCACCGCGCCGATGAGCGCCACCCGCGCCCCCGCCCGCGCCGCCGCCACCGACATGTTGGCCCCCTTGCCGCCGATCCCCGTCGTCAGCTCCCGCGCCGCCAGCGTCTCGCCCGGCGCCGGGATGTGCGGCACCCGGTAGAACCGGTCGAGGTTGATCGAGCCCAGACACCAGACGGTCATGCCGTCCCCCGCCGCAGGCTCGCGCCGCCGTCATCCATCCTCGCCTCCCTCCGGGTCCCCGGGACGGGGCCCACCGACCGGCGATTAGCATACCTTCGGGACGGCACGGACGGGGTGGACGCGGGAACGCCGCGGGCCCCCGGGCTCCATCGGGGACCATGGGCCGGGGCCCCCCCCGCCGTCGCCGCGCGGAGGGGGATGGAGGGGCCGCGCGAGCGGGGATGGAGGGGGATGGAGGACGGGGCGGGACAGGGTGAGGCGGGACGGGGCGGGACCGGAGGAGGGAGGAGGGAGGAGGGGCGCCGCGGGCGCCCTGCCGCGCCGGGCGGCGCCCCCATCCTCATGAAGCGGCTGGTGCGGGGGCGCGCCAGGACTTAAGCTTTCCGCCAAGGTTCACCCCTAACGATGAGCCTCAAGGGCCCGCCGCCGCGGCGGGGAAACGTTCGATCGGTCGGCACCGGGTGAGAGTATCGTCATGAGCCAGAACCTGCGGTCCTCCCTCGCCCAGGTGCAGGTCCCCCGCCTGCCCACCGGCGAGACCCTCATGCCCTATCTCGCCCGCGTCGACGCCAACCGCTGGTACTCCAACCGCGGCGAGCTCGTGCAGCGCCTCGAGAGCCGGCTCAACGTGCTCCTCGGCGGCCGGGAGAATGCCGGCCTCACGACCCGGGACGGCACCGACCGCGGCGGCGACGGACACGCCGTCGTCGTCACCGCCAACACCGGCAGCGCCGCCATCGAGGCCGCCATCCTCGCCGCCGCCGGCCGGGCCACCCCCGAGCGCCCGATCGCCCTCGTCCCCTCCTACACCTTCGTCGCCACCGCCCTCTCGGTGATCCGCTGCGGCTACCGCCCCCACTTCGTCGACGTCGACCCCGCCACCTGGATGCTCGACCCCGCGGCCCTCGCCGCCCACCCGATGCTGGACCGCGCCGGCCTCGTCATGCCGGTCGCCGCCTACGGCCGCGCGCCCGACATGCGCGCCTGGGAGAAGATGCACGCCGCGACCGGCGTCCCCGTCGTCGTCGACGCCGCCCCCGCCTTCGAGGCCTTCGCGCGCGACCCCGGCCTCATCTCGGCCACCGTCCCCGCCGCGCTCTCCTTCCACGCCACCAAGTCCTTCTCCACCATCGAGGGCGGCGCCGTCCTCTGGCGCGACGAGGGCCGCCTCTTCCAGGTGGCGCAGATCTCCTGCTTCGGCGTCACCGACCAGCGCCTGTGCCTCTTCGAGGGCTTCAACGGCAAGCTCAGCGAGTACCACGCCGCCATGGGCCTCGCCTGCCTCGACGAGTGGACCCGGCGCGAGGACGCCTACGCCCGCATCGCCCGCGCCTACCAGGCCGATCTCGGCAGCGTCGGGCGGGTGGTGACCGCCCCCGCCATCAGCGCCGCTTATGTCCTCCTCGAGAGCGAGAACGCCGCCGTCAGCTACATCGCCGAGCAGCGCCTCGGCGCCCGCGGCATCGGCGCCCGGCGCTGGTACGGCATGGGCCTCCACCGCCAGCCCGCCTTCGCCGACGCCACGCGCGACCCGCTGCCCGTCACCGAAGGCCTCACCCTGCGCCACCTCGGCCTGCCCGCCGCCATCGACCTGACGGACGAGGACATCGCCTTCGTCCTCGCCACCCTCCACGGCGAGGACATCCACACGAGCGAGGCCGGCGCCACCGCCCGCCTCCAACCGAGATACGGATGAACCAGCCAACCGACAGCGCCGCCGCGAACCGGGCCGTCCCGGCCGCCGACCCGATCCCCGAGATCTCCGCCGCCGAGGCCGAGACGAACCTCTCCGCCCCGGAACGCGCCTTCCTCGATAAGCTCCGCCTCACCGCCCGGGAGGGCCGGCCGGTGCCGCTCCTGCACCTCCTGCAGGTCAAGCGCGCCCTCAAGGCCGCCTACCCGCTCGAGGAGGCCTTCGCCCGCTACCGGGCGCTCCTCGAGCTCGGCCCCAACGTCACCCTGCGCCGGCAGCGCGTCGAGAGCTTCAGCGCCCTCTCGAGGCGGCACGCCGAGACCGTCCACGTCCTCCACGAGGGGGGCGAGCACGTCGTCCTGAACCCCTCGCCGATCCTCGGCGCCTCCGCCGCCAGGGTCATCGAGGGTCCCACCCGGCGGGTCGAGGTCGCCGCCTTCCGCAACGCCGCCGCCTTCGCCCGGACCTCGACGATCCGCCTCCGGAACGGCACCTTCATCTTCGATGTCCAGGACGGCGAGCTCGACCGGATGCCCGTCGACAGCGCCTTCGACCCGGCCGTCTTCCACCGCGACGGCGAGACCGTCTTCGCCCTGGACGACCGCCGCCGCATGAACGCGCTGACGATCCCCGAGGCGATCTCGCTGCTCGGCATCGACACCGTCTCCTTCGGCCACTGGATGGCCGAGGAGTTCCTCAAGTTCCTGTCGATCCGCTCCACCGTCGGCATCGCCGGCATCCCGGTCCTGATCGACGCCAACATGCCGCGCCAGCACAAGCAGTCGATCGCCGCCTTCCTGCCGGCGAACCACCCCCTCATCGAGGTGCCGCGCAACATGCGCGTCGAGGCCGGCCGCCTCTGGGTCGCCACCAACTGGTTCTACAGCCCGAAGATCCTCACCACCGACGTCGGCATCGACGCCAACGCCCTCGTCATGCCGACGAAGCCCATCGCCGACATCCTGCGCGCCGCCTTCGACGAGCTGGAGGCGAAGGTCGGCCTCGGCAGGGCCGCGGAGGGGAGCGGGGAGGGGCGCCGCCTCTTCATCGCCCGCGACGCCGAGCGCCACCGGGCCATCACCAACCACGAGGCGACGGCCGCGACCCTCGCCCGCCACGGCTACGTCGAGACCCGGCCCGAGGCGCTCTCCTTCGTCGAGCAGTTCCAGCTCTACCGCCGGGCCGACCGGATCGTCGCCCAGACCGGCTCGGCCACCAACGGCGTCGCCATGTGCCGCCCCGGCACCCGGGTCTGCCTCCTCAGCCACCCGGCGATGCCCCTCCAGGCCCTCTGGGCCCAGCCGCTCGCCGACATCGGCCTTCACGTCGTCGCCCTCGTCGGCGACTTCGCCGCCGTCGACAAGGTCTACGAGGACAAGTCCACCTACCGGATCGACGGGACGGCCCTCGACCAGCTCCTCACATCCGAACTGGAAATGCCCGCATGACCGACACGACCGGCACCACCGACGTCGTCCTCTTCGGGACGGGACAGGTCTCGGACGTCATCACCGTCTACCTGGAGCGCTACAGCGACCTCAACATCGTCGCCTACACCGTGGACGCGAAGTTCCTGCCCGAATCCGGCACCTTCAACGGCAAGCCCGCCGTCCCCTGGGAGGAGATCGAGGCGCACTACGCCCCCGGCACCGTCTCCCTCCTCGGCCCGCTCACCTACAAGGGCCTCAACACCGTGCGGCGCGACCGCTACCTGGAAGGCAAGGCCAGGGGCTACAGCTTCGCCTCCTTCATCCACCCCGACTGCCACATCAACACCGACCGCATCGGCGAGCACTGCATCATCCTGGAGTCGAACATCATCCAGCCGTTCGCCTCGATCGGGAACAACGTCATCATCTGGAGCGGCAACCACATCGGCCACCACGTCTCCGTCGGCGACCACACCTTCATCGCCTCCCAGGTCGGGATCGCCGGCTCCACCTCGATCGGCGCGGAATGCTACCTCGGCGGCCAGGCGGGGATCGTCCACGGCATCACCATCGGCGACCGCTGCGTCGTCCTCAACGCGGCCGTGGTGAAGGCCAACCTGCCGGACGATTCCGTCGTCGCCGGCGAGGCGGCCCCCATCAAGCCCTTCCCCAGCAAGCGCATCGCCCACCTCCTCTGACCCGCCCGCGCCCGACGATCCCGATGCCCGCTCCCCCGCCCTCCTGGTCCCTCGTCCGCAGCGCCGGCCGGCCCGTCCTGGCGCCGCCCGCCGGCAATCCGCTCTGGGCGAGCCACGCCCAGGCGCCCACGGTCCTCCCCCTCGGGGACGGGACGTGGCGCGTCTTCCTCGCCGGCCGCGACCGCCACAACGTCAGCCGCATCTTCGCTGCCGACGTCGACCCGAAGGACATGCGCGCCGGCGCCGTCGGCGCCGGGCCGGTGCTGGACGTCGGCGCCCCCGGCTCGTTCGACGAGCATGGCATCGGCCCCGGCACCGCGGTGCGGGACGGGGAGCGCGTCCTCCTCTACTACATGGGCCTCGGCCGGCGGGCGGACGTGCCCTACCGGCCGGGGATCGGCCTCGCCGAGAGCCGCGACGGCGGCGCCAGCTTCACCCGCGTCGGCGACGGCCCGCTCATCGAGCCCTCGCCGCACGTCCCCCTCGGCGCGGCGCTGCCGACGGTCTTCCGCTCCGACGCCGTGCCGGGCTGCGCCTGGGGCATGTGGTTCTCCCGCTTCACCGAGTGGGCCCTCGTCGAGGGCAAGCCGGAGCCGGTCTACGACCTCCTCTACGCGGCCTCGCCGGACGGCCTCGCCTGGACCGTGGTGCCGGACGCCGGCGTGCCGCTGGAGAGCGGCGACGAAGGCGGCCTGGTGCGCGCCGCCGTCCGGCGCACCGGCGGCGGCTGGCTCATGCTCTTCGCCGCGCGCGGGCGCGAGGGCTTCCGCGAGGACGCCGCCGCGCGCTACCGCCTCGTCGCCGCCACCTCCGCGGACGGGCTCCGCTTCACCCGCCGGCCGGGCGCCCTCGCGCTCTCCCCGCCCCCGGCGGCGGGCGACTGGGACGGGGAGATGCAGGCCTACCCGCAGATCGTCGAGGACGGCGGGCGCACCCTCGTCCTCTACAACGGCAACGGCTTCGGCCGGCTGGGCTTCGGCGTCGCCGAGCTCGTCGGCGGCCCGGCGACCGCGCGATGAAGCTCGTCTCCATCGTCTCGGTGAAGGACGACGTCGAGGTCATCGGCCCGTCCGTGCGGAACCGCCTCGAGGCGGGGTTCGACGAGGTCGTCGTCATCGCCGTCGAGCCGTCCGCCGAGATGCGCGCCGCCGCCGCGTCGCTGGCGGACGCCGCCGGCGGGCGCGTCCACACGGTCCTCATCGACGCCCTCGACCCGGCCGGCGACTTCCTCTCCTTCGAGGCCGAGCCGATGCGCTCCGTGCTCGCCGCCACGCGGCCGGACTGGCTCCTCCTCACGGACGCCGACGAGTTCGTCGTCGCCGCCGTCGCCGACCTCCACGACGCGCCCGAGCTCGCCGGCGAGGGTCCCCTCAGCCTGCAGCGCTACAACTACGCCCGCCGCACGGACGAGACCGCGGAGACGATGCTCGCCCGCCTCGCCGACCCGGCCGGCCTGCCGCTGATCGCCGAGCGCCGCATCGCCATGAAGAACGGCCTGCCGGTGCCGGGCGTGCGCTGGTCCGAGCACCGCATCTCGCCCCGGCCGTTCTTCCGCCCCCGCTCCACCCGCCGCTTCGACGTCGGCGCCCACCACCTCATCGGGCCGGACGGGACGCGCCTGCGGGCCGAGGGCGCGGCCGGCATCCTGATCGCCCACCTGCCGTTCACCAGCCTCTCCCGGTTCGAGCGCAAGATGGAGAACGTGCGCGCCCACCTGACCGCCATCGGCGGCGTCCACGCCGCGACCGCGGCGCACTGGAAGCACTGGCTGACCCGCCTCGAGGAGGGGCGCCTCGCCGAGGAGTTCGCCCGCGAGGCCTTCACCGAGGACGAGTTCGCCGCGCGCGCCGGGACCGGCGCCGTCGCCACCGCCGCGGTGCTGTTCGAGCGCCTCGCCGCGGCGGACAGGTCCGTGCGATGACGGCCGGCCCGGCCGGAACCGGGCGGGGAACCGGGGACCATGGGATGACGGGGGGCGGGCGATGAGAGTGGCGGTCATGCAGCCCTACTTCTATCCCTACATGGGCTACTTCCGCCTGATCGCGGCGGTCGACCTCTTCATCCTGTTCGACTGCGTGCAGTTCCCCCGCCGCGGCCGCGTGCACCGCACCGAGGTGCCGGACCACGCCGGCGGCCGCCGCTGGCTGACCCTCCCGCTCGCCCACCAGCCGCGCGAGACCCGCATCGACGGGCTCGCCTTCGCGGACGGCGCCGGCGCCACCTTCGCCGAGCGCCTCGCCGGCGTCCCGTGCCTCGCCGGGGAGGGGCCGCCGGCGGTGGCGGAGGCCCTCCGCTCGCCCCTCGACCGGCCGATCGACTACGTCGAGCGCAACATGCGCGCCGTCGCCGGGACCCTCGGCATCGCCACCCCCATGGTCCGCTCCTCCGGCTTCGCCGTCCCCGAGGACGTGCGCCAGGCCGACCGCATCGCCGCCATCGCGCGGCAGGTCGGCGCGACGCACTACCTCAACGCGCCGGGCGGGCGCGGGCTCTATTCGGCCGGGTTCTTCGCCGGCCACGGCCTCACCCTCGAATTCCTCGCCCCCTACGACGGCCCGAACGTCATGATGCTGCAGAGCCTGTGGCGCGAGCCGCCGGACCGCCTCGCCGCCGACGCCGCCGCCGTCACCGTGGAGCCCGCATGACCCCGCCCCGACGCCCGCCAGCGGCGAGCCCCGACGCCCTCGCCCGCTACTACGACGCCGCCCTCGCCACCCACGGCGACACCGCCCGGGGCGCCGGCTGGCCGAACGAGGACGACCGGAGGACGCGCTTCGACGTGATGGCGGACATCGCCGGCCCCCGCCTCGCCGCGGCCAGCCTCTGCGACGTCGCCTGCGGCACCGGCGCGCTCCTCACCCACCTCGCCGCGACCGGCCGCGCGCCGGCACGCTATCTCGGCGTCGACATCTCCGAGGCCGCCCTCGACGAGGCCCGGGCCAAGCACCCGGACGTCCCCTTCCTGACGCGCGACCTCCTCGCCGCCCCGGACCCGGCCCTGCCCGAGCCGTTCGACTACATCGTCGTCAACGGTCTCTTCACGGTGCGCGCGGAGGTGGACGAGGGCGCGATGTGGGACTTCATGACCGCCACCCTCGCGCGGCTGTGGCCCTTCGCCCGCCGCGGCATGGCCTTCAACGTCATGTCCGCCGTCGTCGACTGGACGCGCGAGGACCTCTTCCACGTGCCGCAGGACCGGCTGTGCGCCTTCCTCTTCGGCCTCGCCGGCCGCCGCGTCGTCCTGCGCAACGACTACGACCTCTACGAGTACACCGCCTACGTCTTCCGCGAGGGCGCCGCCGAACGCTGAGCGGCGCGCCGGCGGGCCCCGCGAGAGGCCCGCGAAGGGGCGGCGGGCGGGCGCCGCGCCGCCGGCCCGGCCGGGGCGCGCGGCCTCAGAGGAGGGGGGCGAGAAGGCGCGTCGCCGGGGCGAGGGCGCGCACCACGGGCGAGAACGCCGCGTAGCCCTCGTCGTTGACGAGATGGCTGCGGGCGAAGTCCGCCTCCAGCATCGCCGCCGTCTCGGCCGCGAAGCGCCGCTCGAAGATCAGCACCGTGTTCTCGAAGTTGAGGTGCAGCGACCGGTTGTCGAAGTTCACCGTGCCGATCGCCGAGACCGTGTCGTCCACCAGCACGACCTTCTGGTGCATGAAGCCGTCCTTGTAGCGGTAGAGCTTCACCCCCGCCCGCAGGATCTCGTCCGCGTAGGCGAAGCCGGCCAGCCAGACGATGGTGTGGTCCGGCCGGTCGGGGATCATGACGCGCACGTCCACCCCCTTCAGCGCGGCGAGCTTCAGCGCCGACAGCACGTCGAGGTCGGGCACGAAGTAGGGCGTTGTCAGCCACAGCCGCTCCTTCGCCGCGGTGATGAGGTGCATCAGCGCGAGGGAGCACGCCGGGAGCGGGTCGGCCGGCCCCGTCGGCAGCAGCAGGACCGGCGTGCGCGTCGTCCCCTCGTGGAGGGGGACGGCCTCGTCCTTGGTCGGGGCCTGCGTGCCGCCCGCCCACAGCCAGTCGACGTCGAAGGCGGCCTGGGCGACCTGCGCGGCCGGGCCGGTGATCTCGACCGCGGTGTCGCGCCAGTCGCCGAAGGCGGGGTCGAGGCCGAGATACTCGTCGCCGACATTGGGGCCGCCGACGATGGCGATGCGCCCGTCCGCGGCCACCAGCTTCCTGTGATTGCGGTAGTTGAGGCGCAGCATCTTCGGCAGGCGCCGCACGAGGTGGAAGTCCTTCACGTCGACCCCCGCCTCGCGCAGGCCGTCCCAGTAGGCGTCCGGGACGCTGCGCGCGCCGATGCCGTCGTAGAGGACGCGCACGGTGAGGCCCTCGCCGGCCCGGGCGACGAGCGCCTCGTGGAGGCGCCGGCCGAGCCCGTCGTCGCGGAAGATGTAGAACTGCACGACGATGTGCCGCTCGGCCTTCGCGATCAGGTCGAAGACGGCCTGGAACACCGCCTCGCCGTCGACCAGGAGCCGGGGCGCGCCCGAATAGAGGATCGGCGTCGGCGCGAACCGCTCCAGCACCTGCCAGGTCGGCGAGACCGGGGCGATCGCCGCGTCCGGCAGGGCGCCGGAGAAGAGCCCGGCGTAGGCGCTCGCGCGCAGCGTCGCCTGGTCGTCCTCGAAGGCGCCCGGCTTGGGCGGGCCGATGAAGAGGTAGGCCGGCAGCGCCACCCAGGGGAGCAGGATGAGCGCGATCGCCCAGGCGACCGCCCCCTGGGCGGTGTGGGCGTGCTGCGCCGCGCGGACGGCGGCGATCGTGCCGGCGACGACCGCGACGGCATGAGCGGCGGCGACGATGCCGCTCCAGAAGACGAGGTTCATGCGATCTCCGCGGTCGCGGCCGGGGTGGTGGCGGCGCGGGCGTGGCCCGGCCTCACCTCGAGGTCGGCCCACAGCGGCAGGTGGTCGGAGGCGCGCCGGGCCTCGCCCTCGCGCGCCACGCCCTGCCCCAGGATGTCGATGCCGTCGCTGAAGGCGAGGCGGTCGAGGGCGGCGACCGGACGGGTGGCGTGGAACGTCGGCTGCGGCGGCGCAAGGCGGTAGCGCTCGGCGAAGACGGCGATGCAGCCGGTGTTCTTCTGCCAGTTGTTCATGTCGCCCATGATGACCGTCGGGCGCGGCGCCATGCCCTCGAGGGCGGCGACGATCCGGTGCGCCTGGCGCACGCGCATGCCGCCGGTCAGGCCCAGGTGCGCCCCGACCACCCGCAGCGGCGCGCCGCCGACGGCGAGGTCCGCGACGACCGCGCCGCGCGGCTCCAGGGTGGGCAGCTCGACCCGGTGCGCCTCCTCCACGGTGACGCCGCCGCGCACCAGGATGGCGTTGCCGTGCCAGCCGATGCCGCCGTCGTGGAGGGCGAGGGGGACCGGGCTCCAGTCGGTGTCGGTCAGGTGGAGGTGGGAGAGGGCGGCGAGGCGCCTGCCGAACCGCTTGTCGGCCTCCTGCAGGACGACGATGTCGGCCTCGAGCGCGTCGATGACGGCGAGCACCCGCTCGGGGCTGCGCCGCCAGTCGAGGCCGACGCACTTGCGGATATTGTAGGTGGCCACCCGAACGCGCATTCATCCTCTCCCTTCGGAACCGGGAAACATGTGGCGCATCCGGGCGCCCGTGCCAGCACGGCGAAGGGGTGGGGAACGCGGCTCGGCGGCCCCGGGTTGCGACCCCGGGGCGGGGCGGGGCACGGGACGCGGCCGCGCGGCTCCTATGCGGCCCCTATGCGGACGGGCCGGTTTCCTTTGCGTCGCGGTCACCGCCGGCATGGGCCTCGCCCCCGGCGAGGTCGATGAGGGTGATGGCGTCGTAGGTGTCGAGCACGGCGCGGATGCCCGCTCCCAGTGCGCTATCGAGACGCACCTCGGCGTCGCTGGCGCGCGCGTCCTGCGCCCGCATCAGGCTCGCCGGGGCGCACTCGCGGAAGCGCGGCTCGAACATGCGGATGACCGAGCCGACGGTGATCTCGTGCGGGTCCCGGGCGAGGCGGATGCCGCCCCCGCGGCCGCGCGTGGAGGCCACGATTCCCTCCTTCGTCGCGATCTTCAGGAGCTTGTAGATGGTGTATTCGGTGAGGTGCGTGTCCGCCGCGATCGCGCTCACCTGCACAAGGTTTGGGTGCCTCTCCGCACAATAAGTGAGGACACGAAGTGCGTAGCGTGTCTGATCCGTGAACCGCATGGACAGCATCTATCCTTAGAATTTGTCCAAATCAATACAGATCAATACACAGCCCACCGCCTTGCGCTTGGCACTTGTCTCGAATAGTCAACTTTTCCGCGCGCCCCTGATGCCTCGCGAGGTCCGTCAGGGCCTTCCCACTTCAACGGACGACCATCATGTCCCTCCCGTATTCCGTTCGACTGGCGGTTGTTTGTCTGGCTCTCGGCGGGCTGGTGCCGCCGGCCGCGGCGCAGGACGCCCAGGTGGCGGCCACCCGGGCCGCGCCCGCGGCGGCGGCCGGGCACGCGATCGACCTCTCCCTCAACAGCCTGGCGCCGAGCGGCGAGGGCTGCCGCATCAGCTTCGTGGTGCGCAACGGCATGGGCGCGGAGATCGAGGATTTCGGCGTCGAGGTCGCGGTGTTCGACGGCGACGGCGGGCTCGACCAGCTCCTGCGCTTCAGCTTCGGCATGCTGCTTGAAGGCAAGACCCGCGTGAAGCAGTTCGACCTCGCGCAGAAGACGTGCGATCAGATCGGCCGCGTCCTCGTCAACGACGTGGTGCGGTGCGAGGGAGACGGGCTCACCCCGCTGATGTGCCTGCGCAGTCTCAGCGCGCGCTCGGACGCGTCCACCCCGTTCGGGCTTTAATCGATGGAGGCGATCATGGGCCGGATCCTCGACCAGCTGAGGGACACCGAGCTGGGCAGCGTCGTCGACGTCCTGGCGCTCGGCGGCCCCGTCGTGGCGCTGCTCGTCGTGCTGTCGGTCGTCGCCGTCGCCGTGGCGATCGCCAAGGCGGTGCAGTTCGCCGGCGCCGGCATCGGCCGCCACGGCCGCGCCCGCGAGGCGATCCGCCTCTACGAGCGCGGCGACGTCGACGCGGCGCTCGCCCGGGCCTCGGGCTCGCTGAGCGCGGCCGTCATCCGCTTCGGCATCGACGCGGCCGAGCGGCAGGACCCGGCCGCCGCGCGCGACGGCACCGAGAGCTACGCGGTGCTGCGCCTCCACCAGCTGCGGCGCTACACCGGCCTCCTCGACACGATCGCGCAGATCTCGCCGCTGCTCGGCCTCTTCGGCACGGTGCTCGGCATGATCGAGGCCTTCCAGGCGCTCGAAGGGGCGGGCGCGGCGGTCGATCCGTCGATCCTGGCGGGCGGCATCTGGGTGGCGCTGCTGACGACCGCCGTCGGCCTCGCCGTCGCGATGCCGGCCTCGGTGCTGGCGTCCTGGTTCGACGGGCGCATCGAGAACGAGGAGGTCGCCCTCGGCGCCCTCGTCGCCGAGCTCTTCAACGGGGTGCCGACCGAGGACGAGGCGCTCGAGGCCGCCGGGACCGCGCCGCGCTATCAACGGCCGCACGCGGCGCCGGGCGGACTGACGACCGTCCCGCGATGATGCGGATGCCGGCGCGCCGGCGGCGGCGACTGCCCCTGACGCCGCTGATCGACGTCATCTTCCTCCTGCTGCTGTTCTTCATGCTGTCGTCCACCTTCCTGCGCTTCGCGGACGTCGAGGTCGCCTCGGCGGGGGCCGCGCGCAGCGGCGCGGCCTCGACCGGGTCGGCGGCCCTCCTGAAGCTCGCCGGCGACGGCGGCCTCGTCCTCAACGGCCAGCGGGTCGAGGACGCGGCGCTGATGGACGCGCTCGAGGGCCTCGCCGACGACGGCACGACGCGCCTCGTCCTGACGGCGGAGACCGGCAGCACGGTGCAGGCGCTCGTCGACCTCCTCGGCAGGCTGGAGACCGGGCCGATGCCGGTCATCCTGGCCGGCGGCGGCCCGGCCGCGGGCGCCCCCTCCACCCCGAGCCCGGGAGTGCAGCCATGAGGGGCGCGGCGGGGGAGGCGCGGCCATGATGCGGCGTCTCGGCGAGCGGCGGCGCCGCAAGGAGGCGGCCGAGAGCACGATCCCGCTCATCAACGTCGTCTTCCTGCTCCTCGTCTTCTTCCTGGTGGCGGGCACCCTGTCGGCGCCGCGCGATTCCACCGTGGACCTCGCGACGGCGGAGGCGTTCGACCCGGCCGCCCTCGACCCGCAGGCGATCTACGTCGACGCCTCCGGCGCGCTGCGCGTCGCCGGCACGGCGATGGACGCGGCCGCCGCGCTCGCCCGGATCGAGGGCGAGGGGGCGGTCGTGGTGGTGCCGGACCGCACGCTGGAGGCCGGCGTGCTGCTCGCCCGCCTCGCCGAGCTGCGGCAGGCGACGGAGCGGCCGATCCGCATCCTGACGCGCCGTCCGGCGGGAGGTGGGGCATGAGACTTTCGGGACGCGTCTGGCTGGTGGCGTTCGTGCTGTCGCTGACGGCGCACGTCTCGCTCGCCGCGCTGATGGCGGTGGAGGAGGAGGAGACGCCGCCGACGCGGGCCGAATCGACGCCGACGCCGATCGTGCTGGCGCCG
Source organism: Acuticoccus sediminis (assembly GCF_003258595.1). Classification (NCBI taxonomy): domain Bacteria; kingdom Pseudomonadati; phylum Pseudomonadota; class Alphaproteobacteria; order Hyphomicrobiales; family Amorphaceae; genus Acuticoccus; species Acuticoccus sediminis. Next base: position 95,924 of record NZ_QHHQ01000012.1, on the reverse strand, counting down.
ACGACGATCGAGAACCTCGAGAGCGAGGAGAGCTCCGAGGCCGCCGAAGCCGCCGAAGAGGCGGGGATGCTGGAGGCCGAATCGGAAGACGCGATGGAGGTGGAGGCGCCCGAGACCGACGCGGTCGAGGCCCCGCCCGAGCCGGAAGCCGCCGAGGTCGCCGAGGCCGAGGAGGCCGAGCCGCTGCCCGAGGAGGCGCCCGAGGCCCCCGCCGAGGCCCCCGCCGAGGAGACCGTGGCGGAGGAAGCCGTGGCGGAGGAAGCCGTGGCGCCCGACGAGGTCGCGGAGGCCGCGCCCGAGGCGGCGGTGCCGCCCGCCGCCGCCCCCGCCGAGCCGGAGGTCGCCGAGATCGAGCCGCCGGCCGAGCCGCCGGTGGAGATGGCCGCGGCGGTCCCCCCGCCCCCGGTCACGGAAGCCCCTGCCGAGCCCCCCGCCGAGATGGTGGAGGAGGCCGCGCCCGCCGAGCCCGCCCCGACGCCCGAGGCTGCGCCCGCGGAGCCCGGCACCGAGATCGCCGTCGCCGTCCCCGACGCCGGCGAGCCGGTCCCCGCAGAGGCGGAGCCGGAGCCCCGGGCAGAGCCCGAGACGCCGGCGGTGCCGGAGGTGGCGGCGCTGCCGGAGGAGACGCGGCCGGCCGATCCGTCGGTCCCGTTCCCGACGCGCCGTCCGACGCCGGGAGCGCGCGCGCCGACCTTCACGGCCGAGGAGGCGGCGACCCTGGAGACGATGCCGCTGCCGATGGCGAACCCGCTGTCCGACGAGGAGCGGGAGATCGCCCGCAAGCGCTCGGAGGAGCGGCAGGCGCAGCTCGCCGCCGAGCGGGCGCGGCAGGCCGAGGCGGAGCGGGCGCGGCAGGCGCGCGCCGAGGCCCGTCAGGCCGAGCAGCAGCAGGCCTCGCGCACCACCCGGAGCCGCCAGCAGGCGCCCCGGGCCGCGCGCTCGGGCGGCCGGCACAGCGCCAAGGCGGAGGCGGCCTATGCCCAGGCGGTCCGCTCGCGCATCGCGAGCGCCTTCCGCCGCGCGACACGCGGCTCGGGCTCCGGCTCGGCGACGGTGTCGTTGACGATCAGCCGCAACGGGCGGGTCAGCGGCGTGCGCCTGACGCGTGCGTCGGGCAACGCGGCGGTGGACCGTGCGGCGCTGTCGGCGGTGCAGCGCAGCTTCCCGTCCTTCCCGAGCGACATCGCCCGGGCGAGCATCCCCTTCACCGTCCCGCTGTCGGTGCGCTGAAGCCCGGCGCCACTCGCCCGCCGGCCGGCCCTCGACCGGCGCCCGCCGGACGCGGCGGACCCCGCGCGCCCGAACCTCCGGGCCGTCCCGGCGGCACCTGGTTCAGGCGCCTAGTTCATCGGCGTGGCGTGGATTCCGGGGCCGCGGCGGCCGACGCGGTCGGCATGGGCCCAGTCGGGCCACCAGCCGAGCTTCTCGATCGTGACGAGGACGGCCGCCAGGACGATCACGGCGACGGCTGCGATCATGAACTGGCGGGACGGCCGGCGCCGCACCCACATCACCATCCGCAGCCAGAAGAGGTCCATGATCGCCGCCCGCATCCCGGGAGCCCGCCCCGCCGGAGGGGGGAAACGGGCTCGTTCCGGGAAGACTAGATGGGGATGCCGGAGCGCTTCAACCGTGCACAGGGCGCCCCTCGCGCGGCGCCCACATGATCCGGGGCGGGAGCCTGATCGCCGGAGCCGCCGTCGCGCCCCCTGAAAGGCAGTGTCCGGGAGCCGGTGCAAGGGGCCGGAGGCCGGCGAAGCCGCTTGCCCTTGCGCCGGCTCCCGGACGCTGCCAGGGGGCAAGCGCGACGGCGGTTCCGGCGGTCGGGCGGGACTGATCGCTGGTGGGACCCGAGCCCGCCGGAGGCTCCGGCGTTCCCCAACGCGAACAGGCACCCGGAGCGCGCCCCGCCCGAACGCAATCGCCCGGGCGGGGCGCCGTGCCGGCGGGTGGCCTACGCGGCCTTCGCCTCGCGGCGGAAGCGGTGCAGGATCGGCTCGGTGTAGCCGGACGGCTGGACGGCGCCCTCGACGATCAGCGCGCGGGCGGCCCGGAAGGCCGGTCCGTCGAAGGACGGCGCCATCGGCGTGTAGTTCGGATCGCCGGCGTTCTGCGCATCCACCTTCTCGGCCATGCGCTTCAGCGAGGCGTCGACCTCCTCGGTGGTGATCAGCCCGTGCATCAGCCAGTTGGCGAGGAGCTGGGAGGAGATGCGCAGGGTGGCGCGGTCCTCCATGAGGCCGACGTCGTTGATGTCGGGCACCTTGGAGCAGCCGATCCCCTGGTCGACCCAGCGCACCACGTAGCCGAGCATCGACTGGCACGAATCGTCGAGCGCGCGCGCCACGGTCTCGGGGTCGAGGTTGCGCCCGGCGAGCAGCGGCGGCGTCAGCAGCGCCTCCCGGGAGGCCGGCGCGCGCCCCGCGATCTCGGCCTGCCGTCCGGCGACGTCGACGGCGTGGTAGTGCGTGGCGTGGAGCGTCGCGGCGGTCGGCGAGGGGACCCAGGCGGTGTTGGCGCCCGCCGTCGGGTGGCCGATCTTGGCCTCCAGCATCTCGGCCATCCGGTCGGGCTTGGCCCACATGCCCTTGCCGATCTGGCCGTGGCCGGGCAGGCCCGCCTTGAGGCCGGCGTCGACGTTGTTGTCCTCGTAAGCGAGGAGCCAGGGGGCGGACTTCATCTCGTCCTTGGGGATGACGGGCCCGGCCTTCATGGAGGTGTGGATCTCGTCGCCGGTGCGGTCGAGGAAGCCGGTGTTGATGAAGACGAGGCGGTCCTTCACGGTCTCCATGCAGGCGAGGAGGTTGGCCGAGGTGCGGCGCTCCTCGTCCATGACGCCGAGCTTCACGGTGTTCTTCGGCAGGCCGAGCATCTGCTCCACGCGGGCGTAGAGCTCGTTCGCGAAGGCGACCTCGTCCGGCCCGTGCATCTTCGGCTTGACGACGTAGACCGAGCCGGTGCGCGAGTTCCGCAGGCCGTCCTTCTTCCTGAGGTCGTGCATCGCGGCGGCGACGGTGACGGCGGCGTCGAGCATGCCCTCGGGCGTCTCCTCGCCGTTCATCAGCACGGCGTCGGTCGTCATCAGGTGGCCGACGTTGCGCACCAGCATGAGGGCGCGGCCCGGCAGGACGACGGTGTCGCCCCGGGGCGTCTCGACCTTGAGGTCGGGGTTGAGGCGGCGCGTCAGGGTGCGGCCGCCCTTCTCGAAGGTCTCCTCGAGGTCGCCCTTCATGAGGCCGAGCCAGGTCCGGTAGACGAGGACCTTGTCCTCGGCGTCGACGGCGGCGACCGAATCCTCGCAGTCCTGGATGGCGGTCATCGCCGATTCGAGGACGACGTCGGCGAGGCCGGCCGGGTGCGCGCCGCCCACTTCGGTCGAATCGTCGATGTCGAGGACGATGTGCAGGCCGTTGTGCCTGAGGACGTAGCGGACCTTGTTGCCCTCCTCGACGACGCCGACGAACTCGACGCCGTCGGCGAACGGGATCGGCACGCCGCCGACCTCGGCGAGGAGCTCGCGCCGGTCGGGACGGTAGCGGGTCACCTCGGCGTGCGAGCCGGCGGCGAGCGGCAGGGTCTTGTCGAGGAAGTCGGCCGCCCAGGCGACGACCTTGGCGCCGCGCTCGGCATCGTAGCGCGAGCCGGCGGCGGCGCCCGGGATGGCGTCGGTGCCGTAGAGGGCATCGTAGAGGCTGCCCCAGCGCGCGTTGGCGGCGTTGAGGGCGAAGCGGGCGTTGGAGACCGGCACCACGAGCTGCGGCCCGGCGATCGAGGCGATCTCGGGATCGACGTTCGCCGTCTCGACCTTGAAGGGGGCGGGCGCGCCCTTGAGGTAGCCGATCTCGGTCAGGAAGGCGGTCTCGGCGGCGACGTCGTAGGGCTGGCCCTTGCGGGCCTCGCTCCAGGCGTCGATCTCGGCCTGCAGGCGGTCGCGCTCGGCGAGCAGCGCGCGGTTCTTCGGGACGAGGTCCGCGAGGAGCGCCGCATAGCCCGACCAGAAGGCGTCCGCCGTGACCCCGGTCAGGACTTCCTCCTCGATGAGCCGGGCCAGCGGCTCGGCCACGGTCAGGCCATGACGTTCGACGGTCTCCGTCATCCTCGTCTCCCACTTTCTTTTGTACGGCACGTGCGTGCGCCGCTTCGCATGCTGGTTCTTAGAATAGATCGCCGAGGACGCGAAACATGGCGCGGCGGTGCGAATGATCGCGGGCCGGCCGGCCCGCCGCTCGAGGGCGGCCGGGGCCGCTGCCGTTCAGGGGGCCGGCGCGCCCGTTGCGGCGGCCGAGGCGGCGCCGGGCTCGGGCAGCGCCGCGCTCCATCTGGCCGACGAGGCCGGCGGCGACGGTCCCGGGGTCGGCAGAGGCGTCGGCGTCGGCGAGGATCATCAGGTCGGTGGGGCCGGCGGCCATGTCGATGCCGACGCGGCGGGAGGGCACCGCGCGCCTCGCGGCGGGAGGGCACGGGGGCGTGTGCCGCGTCATGGACGGCACCATGGACGGCACGTTCGCCGCGCCTGAACCTTGCGTCCTGGACGCCGGTCGGCCATTGCGGACTATGATAGGAACCGCGCGGGGCGTCGTCCCGCGGCTAGCCTGAGGTATGCCATGCGTGTCGTCATGATCGGGACGGGATATGTCGGGCTGGTGTCCGGCGCCTGTTTCGCGGACTTCGGCCACGAAGTGATCTGCATCGACAAGGATGCCGGCAAGATCGCCGCCCTCGAGAAGGGGGTGATGCCGATCTACGAGCCCGGCCTCGATGTCCTGGTGGAAACGAACGTGCGGGCGGGGCGGCTCGCCTTCGCGACGGACCCCGCCGACGCGATCAAGGGCGCGGACGTCGTCTTCCTCGCGGTCGGCACGCCGACCCGGCGCGGCGACGGCCACGCGGACCTCACCTACGTCTACGCGGCGGCCGAGGAGGTGGGCCGGCTGATCGAGGGCTATACGGTGATCGTCACCAAGTCGACGGTGCCGGTGGGCACGGGCGACGAGGTCGAGGAGATCATCCGCCGCGTGGCGCCCGAGGCGGACTTCGACGTCGCCTCCAACCCCGAGTTCCTGCGCGAGGGCGCGGCGATCCGCGACTTCAAGATCCCCGACCGCGTGGTGGTGGGGGCCGAGACCGAGCGCGCCTTCGCGGCGCTGCGCGAGCTCTACCGCCCGCTCTTCCTCAACGAGACGCCGATCGTGGCGGTGAACCGGCGCACGGCCGAGCTCACCAAGTACGCCGCCAACGCGTTCCTGGCGACGAAGATCGCCTTCATCAACGAGATCGCCGACCTGTGCGACGTGGTCGGCGCGAACGTGCAGCAGGTGGCCAAGGGCATCGGCCTCGACAAGCGGATCGGCTCGAAGTTCCTGCACGCGGGGCCGGGCTACGGCGGCTCGTGCTTCCCGAAGGACACGCTCGCCCTGTCGCGCACCGCGCACCAGGTGGCCTCGCCGGTGACGATCGTCGACTCGGTGATCGCGGCCAACGACCGGCGCAAGGAGCGCATGGCCGAGCTCATCGTGCGCGCGGCGGGCGGCTCGGTCGCCGGCAAGACGGTGGCCGTCCTCGGCCTCACCTTCAAGCCGAACACGGACGACATGCGCGAGGCGCCGAGCCTCGTGGTGGTGCCGGCGCTGATCAACGCCGGGGCGGCGGTGCAGGCGTTCGACCCGGAGGGGATGGACGAGGCGAGGAAGCACATCGAGGGCGTGACCTACGCCGAGAACGTGCAGGGCGCCCTGAAGGGGGCGGACCTCGCGGTGATCCTGACGGAGTGGGACCAGTTCCGCGCGCTCGACCTGACGGCGATGGCGGGCGAGCTGAAGGAGCGCCTGCTGGTGGACCTGCGCAACATCTACACCCGCGCCGAGGCGGAGCGGGCCGGCCTCACCTACGTGTCGATCGGCCGTCCGGCGATGGACCGCCCGGTCCCGCTGGGGGCGAAGGTGACGGACCTCGCCGAGGAGCGCGGCGCGCGCGGCCGCTGAGCCGAGCCGCCCGGCCCGCATCGCCCGGGCCGCATCGCCCGGGTTCGCGCCGGCCGGCGTCCCCGCCGGCCCCTGTCATGCTGGACCCATGTCATGCGGGCTCGTGTCACGCCGGCCCGTCTCGCGAGGGGTCCGGAGCCGCGCCGGGCGGCGGCCCCGGGTCCCCTGTGCCCAGTCGTCCCTGTGCCCGGTCGTCCCGGCGCTCAGTCGTCGAGGAGGCCCAGCAGGTAGGCGCCGTAGCCGCTCTTCTTCTGCGCCTCGCCGAGGGCGGCGAGGGCCTCGGCGGAGAGCCAGCCCTGGCGCCAGGCGATCTCTTCCGGACAGGCGATCCTGAGCCCCTGGCGCTGCTCCAGGGCGCGGATGAAGAGGGCGGCGTCGACGAGGCTGTCGTGGGTGCCGGTGTCGAACCAGGCGTAGCCGCGGCCCATGGTTTCGGCGTTGAGGGCGCGGCGGTCGAGATAGGCCTGGTTGACGTCGGTGATCTCGAGCTCGCCGCGGGCCGAGGGCTTCACGTTGGCGGCGATGTCGAGGACGTCGTTGTCGTAGAAGTAGAGCCCCGTGACGGCATAGTTCGACGGCGCGACGGACGGCTTCTCGAGGATGCGGATCGGGGTGCCGCCGGCGTCGAACTCGAGCACGCCGTAGCGCTCCGGATCCTTGACGTAGTAGGCGAACACGGTGGCGCCGCTCTCGCGCTCGGCGGCCGCCTTCAGCATCTCCTCGAGGCCGTGGCCGTAGTAGATGTTGTCGCCCAGCACCAGGGCGACGCTGTCGCTGCCGACGAACTCGCGGCCGATGATGAAGGCCTGGGCCAGGCCCTCGGGCCTGGGCTGCTGGGCGAAGGTGATGTTGATCCCCCACTGGCTGCCGTCGCCGAGCATGCGCTCGAAGAGCGGCGCGTCCTGGGGCGTGGTGATGATCAGGATGTCGCGGATCCCGGCCAGCATCAGGGTGCTGACGGGGTAGTAGATCATCGGCTTGTCGTAGACGGGGAGGAGCTGCTTGGAGATGACATGCGTCACCGGGTGAAGACGCGTGCCCGAGCCGCCGGCGAGAACAATACCCTTCATGCGCCGGTCATCTCTCGCTCTCCAGAGGCTTCTGCATCACGTCGATCTCCTCGTTGTGCGCATTCGTCGGCTAGCGCATTGGCAGGGTGAGCCGTCACGTGCAAGCGCTAAGCCGACCGGTTCATTTCGTTGCCGGACCGGTCCGTCCACGGCGGGGCGGGACGGACACGCGGGCCGGGTTGGCAAGGGATCGCCGTTTGGCCACACTCCGCTGCCCGCCGCCGCCGCCGCGGCCGCGACCTGCGGCCGGGCCGGGAGGCACGATCGTCATCGCGCGCACGCGACGCGCCGAAGGGAAGAATGCGTAGGGTCATTTTCATCGTCGGGATGCATCGTTCGGGGGCGGCCGAGATCGCCGGGGCGCTGCAGTCCTGTGGGTTCACCGCCGCGCCGGCCCTCGACGCGGACGCCGCGCCGGAGCCGGTCGCCGCGCTCAACCGGGCGCTGATGGCGATGGCCGGATCGCGCTGGGACCGCCTCCCCGCCACGCTCGACATCTCGACCTTCGCCGTGCGGTCGGTCGGCGACTGGGCGCAGGAGGACGCGCTCCCCCTCGCCCTCGCGGCCTGGGACGCGGCGTTCGAGGGCGCGGACGGCGCCGGGGAGGGCGACCTCGTCGTCCACGACCCGCACCTTCCCGCCATGCTGCCGCTGTGGCTCAGGGCGGCCGGGGCGAAGGGGCTCGCCGCCGAGGTCCTCCTCGTCCACCGCGGCGCCCTCGACCTCCTCGCCCGCCTGGAGCGCGAGGACGGGCTCGGCTTCGGCGCCGCCGCCGCGCTCGTCACCGACACCTGGCTCGAGATGCTCGCCCACGCGCCGGCCGGGGCGCGGGTCGTCTCCCACGAGGCCTTCGCCGCCGCGCCGTCGGCAACGCTCGAGGCGCTCGGCTACCCCCCCGCCTCGCCCGAGGCCGCCCGTGCCCTCGACGCGGGCCGCGCGGCGCCCGGTGCGGCCCCCTGGGGCGCGGCATCCGGTGCGGCGCCGCACCCCATGGGACTGCCGGAGGCGCGCCCCGAGGCGCTCCCCAGGCTCGCCCTGCCGGGGCCGCTGCGCGACCTCGACGCGCGCCTCGCCCGGGCCCACGGCAGCGCCGTCGAGGCCGGCGACCCGGACGTCGCCGCCAAGCGCGCCCGGCGCGCCGCCGACCGCGCCTATGCCGGGGACACCATCTTCCTCGACGCCTTCCGGGACGTCGCCGGCGACCCGCTGCCGGCCCCGGCGGTCGCCCCCGGGGGGGCGCCGCGGACCGTCGTCGTCCACTGCCACCTGTTCAAGAACGCCGGCTCCTCGGTGGACGTCATCCTGAAGCGGCACTTCGGCCGGCGCTGGGTGACGACGGAGTTCCCGGTCCACGGCACGGTGTCGAACGCCGACCTCACCCACGCCTTCGTGCGCGGCCACGGCGAGCTCGACGTCCTCTCCACCCACACCGGCGACTGGTGGCTCGGCCACGACGCGCCCGACCTGCGCGTCCTGCCGGTCATCTTCCTGCGCCACCCGCTCCTGCGCATCCGCTCCGCCTACAGCTTCGAGCGCAAGCAGGACGCGGACACCTTCGGCGCGCGGATCGCCAAGACGCACGACTTCGCCGGCTACGTCGCCGCGCGGCTCGAGCGGCCGACCGACTACGCCTTCCGCGAGTTCCAGTCGCGGCGCCTGGCGGCCTACCACTCGCGCCTCCACGCCGACCTCATGAGCGCCGCGCTCCACGCCCTCGACCGCGCCCCCTACGTGGGCCTGGTGGAGGACTTCGATGGCTCCGCCCGGCGCCTCGAGACCTACCTCGCCGCCCACTTCGAGGGCTTCGAGGCCCCGTCCGCCCGTGCCAACATCACCGACAGCTCCGACATGGCGACGGAGGACAGGATCGCCCGCGCCCGCCACGAGCTGGGCGAGGCGGTCTACGCCGCGCTGATGGCGGAGAACCGGGTCGACCTCGAGATCTACCGGCGGGCGGTGGAGCGCTGGCCCCTCCCGGTCCCGGCGCCGCCGGTGCACAGCGCCGCGCAGTAGGTCGGCGTCAATTGTCCGTGACGGGACGCGACACCCGGCACCATCCCCGTATAGTCTCTGTCCGATCGATCTCTCCCGCGCCGCGCGCCTTTTGGGACCGGCGCGGGACACCGCAGGACCGCAATGCTTGGACCGGATGAACATCCCATGAAATGCACGGGACGAAACCCATACGATGGCAAGTAAAATTCTTCTGAATATTGCGCTTCCCGCCCTTTCTCGCTAGCACCGCCCTGATCGCGTCGAACAACAGGCCTCCCATGACCCCCCTTCCACCGGGCATCCACGCCATCGTGGCCTTCGATGGTGTCGCCGAAATCGTGTGCCGCGACGAGGATGTGCTGTCGGGGGTCACCGTGCGCTGCGGCAGCGAGAGCTTCCCCGTCCAGGCGGTGGAGAGCCGCCGGCGCGTCGCCGGCAGCATCGCCGGTCCCGAGGTCCTCGGCACGCTCGCCGCCGCCGTGGTGGACGGCCCGGCGCTCAAGGCGACCCTCAACAACGACGTGAAGTGGACCGTCGCCGGCGGCAAGACGCTGTCGGTCTGGTTCGAGACGCCGACCCCGCCCAGGGCGGTCGTCAAGCTCGCGCCGGAGGGCAAGGCCGGCATCCCGGCCGGGCCGAAGAGCTACCGGGTCGAGGCGCTGGCGGGCGCGCACCGCGTCACCGGCACGCTGATCTTCGAGGCGGTCGGCGAGCGCGGGCAGGTGCTGCACGCGTTCTCGACGGCGGTGCGCACCGAGCACTTCGGCGGCCCGAGCGCGGCCAACCACGCGGTCGTCTCCGGCGTCCTGCCGGCGCACCCCAGGACCCAGGCGATCGCCATCCGCTTCGAGGTCGGCACGCTCTCGGAGGCGGCGGCCAAGACGCCCGCGGTGCTCTTCCTCAGCGAGGTGCGCGTCGGCCTCAACACCGGCGCCCCGGCGGTGCCGCCGAGCCTCGGCCTCGGCAACCCCGCGGCCGGCGGCGTCGTCGGCAGGGTCGACCTCGCCGGCTGCGGCGAGGCGCCGGTGACCGTCGCGGCGGGCGGGGCGGAGGTGGAGCTGCCGCTGCCCGCGCCGGTGCGCATCGCCGGCACGCAGGCCGGCCACAGCGGCGTCGCCCTCTCCGCCGAGGAGGACGGCACCTTCACCCTCTACGTCGACGACACCTTCGTCTCCTCCATCCCGGTCGGCGCCCGGTCGTCGATCGTCACCCTGCCGCGCGCCCTCCTCAACGGGACCGAGCGGGTGATCTCGGTGCGCGACCGCTACGGCATGCGCACGCTGTGGCGCTGCTTTGCCGTGCTGGAGGGGATGATGACGCCCTACACGGCGGTGCAGCGCGAGGGCGGGCGGCCGGTGCCGATGGCGCTCGCCAATGCCGCGCGCTACCGCTACGCCGCCCTCGGGGCGCTCCTCGCCGAGGGGCCGTCCGCCGCCGAGACGCTGCAGGTCGCCCACGCCCACAAGGTCCTCGGACTCGGCTTCGAGATGCTGGACGAGGGCGACGTCCGCCCGCTCGCCTTCCCCGAGGTCGAGACGCCGGACGTCTCGGTGGTGATCCCCGCCCACAACAAGTTCGAGATCACCTACCACGGCCTGTGCGCCCTCTTGGTGGCACGCAACAAGGCCTCGTTCGAGGTGATCGTCGTCGACGACGGGTCGAGCGACCGTACCACGGGCCTCGCCGACCTCGTCTCCGGCATCCGGGTGATCCGCAACGACACGGCGCAGCGCTTCATCCGCGCCTGCAACCAGGGCGTCGCCGCCTCGAAGGGGCGCTACGTCGTCCTCCTCAACAACGACACCGAGCCGACCGTCGGCTGGCTCGACGCCCTCATCGACCCGTTCGAGCGCTTCGAGGACGTCGGCCTCACCGGCGCCAAGCTCCTCTACCCGGACGGCACGCTGCAGGAGGCGGGCGGCATCGTCTGGCGCTCGGGCAACCCCTGGAACTACGGCCGCGGCGCCAACCCGCTCGACCCGCGCTACTCCTACGTGCGCCAGGCCGACTACCTGTCGGGCGCGGCGATGATGACGACGCGGGCGATCTGGGACGAGCTCGGCGGCCTCTCGGCCTACCTCGAGCCGATGTACTTCGAGGACACCGACTTCGCCTTCAAGGTCCGCGCCGCGGGCCGCAAGACGATGTTCGTGCCGGGCGCGGTCGTCTACCACCACGAGGGCAAGACCTCCGGCACCGAGGTGACCTCCGGCATGAAGGCCTTCCAGGAGGTCAACCGGCCGAAGTTCAAGTCGACGTGGGCCTCCGCCTTCCGCGCCTTCGGCCCCGAGGGCCAGGACGTCGACCTCGAGAAGGACCGCGGCATCGTCGGGCGCGTCCTCTTCATCGACTACGCGATGCCGCGGCCCGACCGCGACGCGGGCTCGTACGCCGCCGTCGAGGAGATGAAGCTCGTCCAGGCGCTCGGCTTCAAGGCGACCTTCCTGCCGCGCAACCTCGCCGACCTCGGCCACTACAAGAGCGACCTCGAGGCCCAGGGCATCGAGGTGATCACCGCCCCCTTCTCGGTCTCCGTGCAGGCCTTCCTGGAGGAGCGCGGCGGCGAGTTCGACGTCGTCTACATCACCCGCTACGGAGTCGCCCGCGACTTCATCGACGCGGTGCGCAAGAACGCCCCGCAGGCCAGGATCATGCTGATGAACGCGGACCTGCATTTCCTGCGCGAGGTGCGCGAGGCGATGGCGACGGGCGACCCGAACATCTTCGCCAGGGCCGAGGCGACGCGCGAGGACGAGCTCGACGCGATGAAGCGCTGCGACCTCACCCTGTCCTACAACGAGGTGGAGCACGCCGTGATCGCGAGCCACGCGCTCGGCGAGGTGCGGGTGGCCAAGTGCCCCTGGGTGGTGCGGCTGCGCGCGGACGTGCCCCCCTTCGAGGCCCGCTCCGGCACCGCATTCCTGGGCGGCTTCAAGCACCCGCCCAACCGCGCCGCCGTCCTGTGGTTCGCCGAGAAGGTGGTGCCGGAGCTCGTCTCCAGGGGCGTCGGCGGCGACTTCTCCGTCTACGGCAGCGCCATGCCGGACGAGATCCGCGCCCTCGAAGGGGAGGGGATCCGCACGCCCGGCTTCATCGAGAACGTCGACGAGCTCCACGACGCCCACCGCATCTTCGTCGCGCCGCTGCTGGCGGGGGCGGGGCTGAAGGGCAAGGTGGTGGGCGCGCTGGCGGCGGGGATCCCGTGCGTCCTGTCGCCGGTGGCCGCGGAGGGCATCGGCCTTCGCAGCGGCTACGACTGCCTCATCGCCAGGGAGCCGCGCGAGTGGGTCGAGGCGATCGCGCGGCTCGACACCGACGCCGCGCTGTGGCGCAAGCTCTCCGAAAACGGCCGCGCGCTGGTGGAGGAGCAGTACTCCTTCGCGGTCGGCCGCGACCTGATGCGCGAGGCCTTCCACAAGGTCGGCATCTACCACACGCTCTGACCCCGCCCGGCCGCGCCCCTTGTCCGGCCGGACGGGGCGGCCCCCCGGGCGCCCGGGGCGCGCCGGGGGAGGGAGGCGGCCGCCCCACCACGCGCCGCGGGCGTCCGCCCCGGCGCCGCCAGAGAAGAAGGAACGTCCATGATCACCCGCATCGGCCTCTTCGACGGGACCATCAGGCCCGGCCGGGAAGCGGCCTTCTACGCCTACGTCTGGGAGACGATGCTGCCCGTCTGGCAGGCCTTCCCGGGCCTGCGCGAGCTCGACGTCCTGACCGGCGATTCGCCCGAGCTCGGCAAGGCCTACCCCCTCGTCACCTCGTTCCGGTTCGACGACCGCGCCGCCCTCGAGGCCGCCCTCGCCTCGCCCGAGCGCCAGACCTCGCTGGAAAAGACCAGGGGGCTCCTCGAGATGTTCGACGGGCGCGTGATGCACCAGGTCCTCGCCCCCCTCTCCCGGCCGTGACGGGAGCCCGCGCGTGACCTACGTCGTCGTCGACATCGAGGCGGACGGACCGGACCCGGCCGTCAACTCGATGCTGTGCCTCGCCGCCGCCGCCGTCTCCACGGACCTTCGGGAGGCCGGCACCTTCACGGTCAACCTCGCTCCCCGGGACGGCGCCGCCACCAACGAGAAGACCCTCGCCTGGTTCCGCGAGGAGGCCGCCGACGCCTACGCCGCGATCACCTGCGACCCCGTCGCCCCGGCCGAGGCGATGGCCCGCTTCGTCGCCTTCGTGGAGAGCCTGCCGGGACCACGCATCTTCGTCGCCCACCCGCTGATCTTCGACGGTTCCTGGGTGGACCACTACCTCGAGCTCTACACCGGCGTGCGCCTCTTCGGCCTCGCCCAGCACCGCACGTCGCTCTTCATGCGCACCGGCATCGACCTGCCGTCCCTCATCATGGGCGTCACCGGCCGCGCCTTCGACGACTGCCACCGCGGACGGATTCCCGAGGCGTGGTTCGGCGACGTCCCCCACACCCACGACGCCCTCGACGACGCCCGGGGCTACGCCAGTGTCCTCGCCACGGTCCTCGCGATGCAGGGCGACCGGGCCGGCTGATCGGGCACGCCGATTGGGGAGGGCGGCGCCGGGGCCGTCGGCGGAAGCGTCGGTCCGGTTCGGAAACGCCGGGAGCCTCCGGCGGGCTCGGGTCCCACCAGCGATCAAGTCCCGCCTGACCGCCGGAACCGCCGTCGCGCTTGCCCCCTGGCAGCGTCCGGGACCCGGCGCAAGGGCAAGCGGCTTCGCCGGCCTCCGGCCCCTTGCACCGGCTCCCGGACACTGCCTTTCAGGGGGCGCGACGGCGGCTCCGGCGATCAGGCTCCCGCCCCGGATCATGCGGGCGCCGCGCGAGGGAGCACAGGGAGCACGGTGCGCCTTGCACGGCAGGCGGGCACGGCACGGGCGGGGACGATGGGGTTTTAGGGTTTGCGCCGTCCGCCGGGGGACGGTCTATGCTGGCCCGAAGACCGGGAACCGTGAGCGCGCAAGGTGGACGAGAGAGGGATGGAAAGCCCGTCAGAACCGGCGACGACCGTCTTCGTCTGCACCCATCACCGCTGCGGCACCGTGCTGATGCGCAACGTCTTCAGGCGCTACGCGGCGCTCGCCCCCGCCGCCTTCTTCAAGGGCGACCCCGGGGAGGCGCCCGCCGACGCGGACATCGTCCACGACGCCCACTCGCGCAGCCCCGTCGCCGCGGCCGGCGCCGGGATCCACCTCTACCGCGATCCCTTCGACCTCCTCCTGTCCCACATCCGCTACCACGAGACGACGACGAGCCCGTCCGAGCCGCCCAACATGCTGCGCATGAAGGACGGGCGGACCTACGGCGAGCACCTGCGCGCGCTGCCGACGCTCTCCGACAAGGCGATGCTCGAGATCGACACCGTGTTCGGCCGCACCCTGCGCAGCATGCTGGCCTGGGACTACGACAACCCGAACTTCCGCAACTACCCGCTCGACCTCTTCCTCGACGCCGCCACCGCCGAACGGGTGGCCGGGGAGATCGCCGACACCTTCCCGCTCTTTGCCGGACAGCGCGACACCCTCCGGGGCGCCATGCTGCACTTCATCGTCAACGCGACGCACATCCGCGATTCGCACGGCACGCGCGGGGCAGGGGAGGGACGGGCGATCGAGCTCTTCTCCCCCGCCGTGATCGAGCGGATGTACCGCGAGTTCCCGGCGATCCGGGCTGTCGAGGCCCGCCTCGCCGCCTCGCCGGTGCCGGGCGGCCGGGACCTTCCGTCGGCGCCCTAGCGGCGCTTCAGCACGAAACGGACGCCCTTCACGCTGCCGCGGACCTCCCTGGAGCCCGCGTCGGGCGCCAGCTCGATCGAGCCGATCCCGGGCGCGGCGATCCCCGACAGGACCACCGTGCGGCCCCTGCGCTCCCAGGCGCTGATGTCGGCGAAGCCGTGCAGGCCGCCGAGCCCCTCCACCTGGTGGCAGGCGAACGGCGTCGCCCGGCCCCTGGTGCCGCCAGGGCCCTGCTCGAAGGTGATGGTGCAGGAGCGCGGGGAGGGGCCCACGGCCGGATAGACCGTCCACTTGCCGACGATCGCGTCGCGCGTCCCGGCCGCGTTCGCGACGAGGGACGGGGTCCGCGCCGCGCCGGACGGCCCGATACCGGCGGCGGTGCCGCCGGCCATCGCGCCCGCAGCGGCGAGCACGCCGAGGAGGGCGGCAGCGGTGGGGATCGCGGGCATGGAAGGCCTCGTTCTCGTCGTCACCCGGCCCATCCTGGCACACTGGCGGCCCTCCCGCACGGCGGCGGGTGCCGTTCCCCGGCCGCTCCCCGGTTCAGGCGCGCCGGAGGATGCGCTATGAGCCGCGCACGGGCCCGCCGACCGCCGGGCCGACGAAGAAGGAACGGCATGCACACTCGCCCGATGGCCCCCCTGCCCAGTCCCGCCGTCCGAGCCCGCGTCTTTCTGCGCCATGGCGCCTGATTTCGTGCCGGCCGCGCGCCTCGACGGGCCGATCGCCGTCATCGGCCTCGGCTATGTCGGCCTGCCGCTCGCCGTCGCCTTCGGCCGCACCCGGCCCGTCATCGGCTTCGACGTCAGCGCCGCCCGCGTCGCCGCGCTCGCCGCCGGCGAGGACGCCACGCAGGAGGTGAGCGCCGCCGACCTCGCCGCCGCGGCCCACCTCACGGTGACCTCCGACCCGGCCGACCTCGCGGCCGCGCGCGTCTTCATCGTCGCCGTGCCGACGCCGGTCGACGCGGCCAAGCGGCCGGATCTCTCCCTGCTGGAGGCCGCCTCGGCGACCGTCGGCCGGGCGATGGGGAAGGGGGCCGCCGTGGTCTACGAGTCCACCGTCTTCCCCGGCTGCACCCGGCAGGTGTGCGTGCCGATCCTCGAGAAGGAATCGGGCCTCGCCTTCAACACCGACTTCGTCGTCGGCTACAGCCCCGAGCGGGTGAACCCCGGCGACAAGGCCCATCGGCTGGAGAACATCGTCAAGGTCACCTCCGGCTCCACGCCCGGGGCGGCCGAGGCGATCGACGCCCTCTACGCCGAAATCGTCACCGCCGGGACCCACAGGGCCCCGTCCATCGAGGTCGCCGAGGCGGCGAAGGTCATCGAGAACACCCAGCGCGACCTCAACATCGCGCTGATGAACGAGCTGGCGATCCTCTTCCACCGCCTGGGCCTCGATTCCAGGGACGTCTTCGACGCGGCCGGCACCAAGTGGAACTTCCTCAACTTCCGCCCCGGCCTCGTCGGCGGCCACTGCATCGGCGTCGACCCCTACTACCTCACCTTCCGCGCCCAGGAGGTGGGCTACCACCCGGACGTGATCCTCGCCGGCCGGCGCATCAACGACGGCATGGGCGAGCACGTGGCCAACCGCGTCATGCGGCTGATGATGGGCCGCGGCCTGCCCGTCGTCGGCAGCCGCATCCTTGTGATGGGGCTGACCTTCAAGGAGAACTGCCCCGATCTGCGCAACACCCGCGTGATCGACGTCGTCACCGAGCTGACGGCCGTCTCCGCGCGGGTCGACGTGTGGGACCCGTGGGTGGACCCCGCCGAGGCCGAGGCGGTCTACGGACTCGGCATCCTGACGGAGACGCCCCCGTCCGGCGTCTACGACGCGATCGTGCTCGCGGTCGCCCACACCGACTTCGTCGATCTGGGACCCGGACGGATTCGCGCCTTCGGCACGCCGGACGCGGTGCTGTTCGACGTGAAGAGCGTGTTCGACCGCACCGCGAGCGATGGTCGGCTCTGAGGACAGGGTGCGCCGGCCGTCCCACTGGGGGACCGGATCACCGTCGCGCTCAGTCCTCGAGCCGCGTTTTCTGTACCCCGATTCGCCGCGGAATCAAATTCCGGACCTTTCCCAAGCCTTTCGGCGATCGCGACAAGTTTAAGCATCCCGATTCGAAGATTCATCGATGAATCCGAGTCGGGAGAACGAATCGGTATCGAATCGGTCGTGCCCGAAACCTGTCGCGATGACTTGTCGTCGATTCGCGGCGCGAGAATCCAGCCCGTGGCTAGTGTTATGAGAGTTAGAATCTAAGTTAGTGAGTGTTACGGGACTTAGGTGCTTCGCTTAAGTCACTGAAACTGAAGCGGAAAAGATGGTTAATTTTGGCGCCCCGGTTCCCAGAGGGGCGAATCCCGGTTCCCAGAGGGGCGAATCCGGGGTTCCCAAAGGGGCGAATCCCGGTTCCCAAAGGGGCGAATCCGAATCGGAGCTGGGGATCACCGCATCCATCCACCGCGAATGGGCCCCCCGCCGATTGCCTCGGGCGTTGCCGTGATGATGGATGAGGCGCCCGCCGGTTCCTTGAACGACGAACGCTCCGGTTCCTAAATCGACGAACTCCGGTTCCTGGATCGACGAATGCGGGTTCCCGAATCGACGAATCGTGGTACCCCTTTCCCATGGGACAGCTCCTGCCGGACCGGCACCCCAATCGCGACTTCTTCATCCTGGACGTGGCCGACGCCGCGCCGAAGGACGACATGGCGTCCATGGAGCACCCGGTCTTCTCGCTCTCGGTGAAGCCGGACATGCGCGAGCTCTCCTACGAGCACGGCGACAGCCGCCTGCGCGTCGTCCCCTCGGGCCGCGGCCTTGCCACCATCATGGACAAGGACATCCTGCTCTACTGCATCTCCAAGCTCGTCCACGAGCTGAATGCGGGCGGGGAGATCACGCCCTGGGTCGAGCTCACCGCGCACGAGGGGATGGTCGCCACCAACTGGCGCACCAACCGCGAGAGCTACCAGCGCTTCGAGGACGCCCTGGTGCGCCTCAAGGGCACCGTCATCCTGACCGACATCAAGACCGGGGACCACGTCCAGACCCGCGGTTTCGGCCTCATCGAGGAGTTCGAGATCGACCGCAAGGGACGGGACGGCAAGACCTCGCCCTTCGGCCGGATGACGCGCGTGCGCATCAAGGTCTCCGACTGGACCTTCCGCGCCGTCAAGGGCATGGAAGTCCTGACCATCAACCCGCAATATTTCCGCCTGCGCCGCCCGCTCGAGCGGCGCATCTACGAGCTCGCCCGCAAGCACGCCGGCGAGCCGCGGCGCGGCAAGACCGCGGCCGGCGCCTTCCGCATCGGCATCGGCAAGCTGCAGCAGAAGGTCGGCTCGAACGCGCCGCCGAAGAAGTTCCGCTTCTTCCTCAAGGAGATCATCCGCGACGGGCACATCCCCGACTACAAGGTGCGCCTGGAGGACGACCTCGCCATCTTCGAGACGGTCAAGCCGCTCCCCTTCGAGGGCCGCATCGCGCTGAAGCCGGCCACCCTCGACAAGGCGCAGGAGATCGCCGCCGAGAAGGGCATCCCCCTCGCCGAGCTCGAGGCGGAGTGGAACGAGTGGGTCCGCTCCACCGGCCGCGTCCCCGACCGGCCCGACGGCGCCTTCATCGGCTTCTGCCGCCAGAAGCCGTCGATGCGCCAGACCCAGCTCTTCGACGACTGGCACTGACCGGACGCGCCCTTTGGGCGTGCATCGCCGAAGGGGCGGCGCGTCAGTCGTAGAGGTCGCGGAACTGCGGTTGGTCCAGCGCACGCAGCAGGCCGAGGATCCCGGCGTAGGTCCGGGTGAGCTGCGCGATCGTCTCGGGCTTCAGCTCGCGCCGGTGACGCCCGGGCGCGATGTCGCTCCCGAACCACTCCTGTCCGATCCAGCGCGGGTTGGCGGAGAGGTTCTCCACCCGCTCGGGCTCGATGGCCCGCGCGACGTGGGCGGCGTCGACCACGCCCAGAAAGCCGGCCAGCCGCTCCGCCATCGCGTCGATCGAGAGGCACAGCTGATTGTACGACAACACGCAGACGTCCTCCCCGCCGTCGCTGTCGATCTTGTGCAGGACATCGGCGAAGGGGCGGTAGTGGTCGGACTTGTCGACGCCGAGCACGAAGGCGTCGATGCCCTTCTTCTCGACCGCCCGGCGGTGCGCGGCGACGGCCTCGTCGCTCTTGTTGCGGACATGGTGCTGCAGGGCCCAGTAATAGTGGTTGCAGCAGAGGTCGCGCGGATCACGGAAGTTGCAGATCAGCCGGACCGTCCGAAGGTCCAGGTCCTTCGGCCACACGGCGGGGGCGTTGAAGAGGTACACCGTCGCCGGGTCGGACGGACGCCAGTCCGCGATCTCCGCCATCCTGTTCCGGTTCGCGTAGGTGTCCACGACCTTGAGGGGCTTGTGGGTGGCGCGTGTGAGCGCCGTGATGATGCGCCAGAGAGAGCCCGTGCCGCTCGTCGGGGTCGTCAGGAAAACGATCGGTTTGTGCATTCTCTTCTGTCCCTGTTCCGTCCGACGGAGCGTCGTGAGGATCGTCGCGCCGCGCGCACGACACGCGCACGACATTGGGCTGGCATACTTCAACTGATCCTTCCTGTTGAAGCGGCCGGCCGCCCCGGGAACGCCGCTCCGGGAGCGCCGGCGCGACCGCGCCGCGATGGCCGCCCGGCCCCCGTTCGATCCCGCCCGATAAAGCAGCCTTTATCTCGCCCTGCTTGTCTTGGGGCATCGATCCTGCGATCCCCCTTCGGGACGGATCGGACCTTGAGTGGAACATGAGCCACCAGATCAACACCTACGCGAAACTGATCGGGCTGGACCTCTCCCGCGCCTCCCGGGCCGAGCTCGAGGCGGTCCACGAGGAGGCGCTGTCGATCCTGCCGATGAACGCGCCGATCTTCGTCGGCACGGAGAAGCTCCCCTTGCGCCAGCGCATCGCCGGCGCGCTCAGGACCTTCGAGATCTTCGAGTGGCGCCTCGGCCGCACCTACCGCCCGCGCCTCAGGGCGCTCAAGGAGATGTTCCGCGGGCGCGAGCGCTGCTTCGTCATCGGCAACGGGCCGAGCCTCAACCGCACCGACCTCGCGATGCTGAAGGGCGAGGTCACCTTCGCGGTGAACTCCTTCTTCCTCAAGGCCGCCGACCTCGACTGGCTGCCGACCTTCTTCGTCGTCGAGGACCACCTCGTCGCCGAGGACCGCGCGCCCTGGATCCACGCCCTCAGGGGCCCGACGAAGCTCTTTCCGGCCTATCTCGGCTACTGCCTGAACGAGGCGCCGGACACGATCTTCTTCAACCACCGCCCGCGCGTCAGCTACCCGGACGGCTTCGACTTCTCCACCGACGCCGCCGACGTCACCTACACCGGCTGCACCGTCACCTTCACCGTGCTGCAGCTCGCCCACTACCTGGGTTTCCGGAAGATCCACCTCCTCGGCGTCGACGCCGACTACGTCCTGCCCGGGGACGTCGCCGAGACGAGCGACTACGGGGTCGGCGTCCTCGACATGAAGTCGAACGACCCGAACCACTTCCACCCGGACTATTTCGGCAAGGGCTTCCGCTGGCACGACCCCCAGGTCGACAAGATGCTGGAGGCCTACGCGGAGGCCGAAAAGGTCACCCGCGCCATGGGCCGGCCCATCGTCAACTCCGGCGTCGGCGGCAAGCTCGAGGTGTTCGCGCGCGAGCCGTTCGCCACCGTCTTTCCCGCCGCCCGCACGCCCGAGGCCGTCGAGGAGGCGAACCACAAGGCCGCCGGCCGCCGCCCTGAGGGCGAGGGCATGATCGCCCCGGCGGAGCTCACCGCCCTCTGCCGCGCGCGCCTCGCCCGCGAGGGGCGCGACGGCCGCGCCCTCGGCCTCGGCTGGGGCGGCGCGGTCGAGACGGGCTTTCCGCGCCTCCTCGTGGTGGACTTCACGCCGATCGGCGGCGGCTCGGCCACCGGCGAGATCAAGGACGCGCTGCTGGGCCACTGGCCGCGCGCCGAGCTCATGGAGATCTCCGCGCTCGGCGAGACCCTGACCGTGCGCGGCGGCGCCCTCGCCACGCCGCTCCAGTCGCCGCGCGAGCGCCGCGCCGACCGGGTCCTCGCCGCCGCGGCCGCCTTCGCGCCCGACGTCGTCCTCTACCGCCCGGTCGCCGAGCGGCCGGACCTGCACCGCCTGCTGGCCGAGATCCTCTCGCTGCACCCCGCGCCGGTGCTGACCTCGTTCATGGACGACTGGATGCTGCGCCTCTTCGGCCAGTCGAAGCCGGGCTTCGACGCCTTCGACCACGGCGTGCGCGTCCTCCTCGAGGCCGCGCCCTTCTGCCTCGCCATCTCCGAGCCCATGGGCGCGCTCCTCGAGGCGCGCTACGGCGTCCCCGCCGTCGCCCTCGCCAACGGCATCGAGCCGGAGGTCTTCGCCGGGGTGCGCCAGGCCGCCGCCGAGGCAGGGAAAGTCGCCGCCGGCGCGGGCGGCGGCCTCAAGGTGCGCTACGCCGGGGGCCTCGCCGGCGACATGGGGCTCGCCACGCTGACCAACCTCGCCGAGGCGGTCGAGCGCCTCGCCCCCCGCGGCGCCACCCTCGAGATCAAGACCAGCCCCTACTGGATGCGCACCCAGGGCGAGGCCTTCGCGGCCTGGCCCGCCACCACCGTCTTCTCCGAGGAGATGACCCGCGCCGAGTACCACGCCTGGCTCGCCGGGGCGGACGTCGTCGTCATCGCCTACAACTTCGACGCCGCCTCGCTCGCCTACGTGCGCCACTCGCTGGCCAACAAGCTCCCCGAGTGTCTCGCTTCCGGCGCGGCGCTGCTCGCCGTCGGCCCGGCCGAGTGCGCCACCATGATGCGCCTCGCCGGGACCGGCTGCGGCGTCCGCGTCACCGAGGACGGCGTCGAGCCCGTCGCCGCCGCGCTCGAGCGGCTCCTCGACCCGTCCGCCCGCGCCGCCGTCGCCGCGGCCCAGGTCGAGGTCGCCGAGCGCGAGTTTGCCCTCCTGCCGCGCCGCGAGATCCTGCGCCGGGCGCTCGTCGCCATGGCCGCGTCCGAGCCGGACCCCGGGACGGCACGCCGCCTCGCGGACGCCGTGACCGCCGCCGCCGGGCGCTGGCAGGCCATGCCCGCCTCCGCCCCCGCCTTCCTCCCCGCCTTCGCGGGCTGACCCGACAGAGGGGACGAAAGCCGCCGATGTTCGAAGCCGCACAGATCGTCCGCGTCGATCCCGGCCCCGCCGCAGGGGGCGGGACGGCCGTCGTCGTCGCAAGCCGCATCCTCGTCGACGACGCGCGGCCGCCGCTCGCGATGCACTCCGTCGCCCGCAGCCTCGAGGCGCTGATGCCGTGGGCGGAGAGCCTCGTCGCCCCCGGCGAGGCCGCGGAGCACTGGCTCGTCCTCTCCGCGCTCGACGCGCCGGCCCCGGCGGCGGCCCTCGACGGCCTCGCCCGCGAGAGCGCGGGCCTGCGCCTTCTCGTCGACGCCGGCCCGCGCGAGGGGGAGGCCCCGGCCGGCAGCCTCGAGGAGGCGATGCTCGCCGGTGCCGCGCCGCTGCCGTTCGTCGCCGTGCGCCTCCGCGAGCTCGCCGGCCTCGCCGCCGGCGAGGCGCCGGTGACGCCGCCCATCGCCTGCCATCTCGCCGCCGACTGGATCGCCGCCGGCCGCCCGGTCCGGCTTCTCGCCGTCGACGGCACGGGCCTTGCCGGCGCCGCCGCGCTCGAAGGCGCGGCCCTGGCGCTGCGCGAGAGCGTCGGCCACGTGCCGCTCGCGGTGCTGATCCGCCTCGGCGCGCTCACCGGCGAGACGGGCCTTGCGGCCCTGCGCGCCCGCCACGCCCGGCTGAACGGCGACGTCCTCGCGGCGATCGCCGCCGACCCGGCCGCGGCCGCCGCCTTCCGCGCCGCCGGCTGCGCCCTCCTGCGCCCCGTGCGCAAGGTCGACGGGCCGGCGCCCTGGAGCGAGGAGGCGTTCGTCACCGAGCTCGGCCGCTACGGCGCCGAGCGGGCGTGGATGGGCGCCCAGATCACCCGCTCGCGCCGCACCTTCGAGACGCTGAGGTCGCTGCGCACCCGCGAGACCTGCCTCATCGTCGGCAACGGCGGGTCGCTCGCCGAGGCCGACCCCGCCCTCTTCGCCGAGCACGACGTCATCTGCTCGAACTTCGCCTTCAACTCGCCGCTGCTGGCCCGCCACGCCAGGATCCTCACCGTGACGAACGCCCTCGTCGCCGAGCAGGGCGCGGCCGGCTTCAACGCCTCGGCGATCCCCTACAAGGTCGCCCCGGTCTGGCTGGCGGGCGTCCTCCACGAGGAGGCGGGCTTCTCCTTCGTCAACGCCACCGGCGAGGCGGCCTTCTTCGCCGACGACCCGGCGAACAAGATCTCCTGGTCCTCCACCGTCTCGTTCTTCAACCTGCAGCTCGCCTACGCGCTCGGCTACCGCCGCGCGCTGCTGGTCGGCTTCGACCACGCCTACGTGCAGCCCGAGGAGAGCCAGCTCGGCGACGTGCTCGACCAGACCGGGGACGACCCCAACCACTTCGACGCCCTCTACTTCAAGAAGCGCCGCTGGCAGGCCGCCGACACCGCCGCCATGGAGGCCGTCTACCGCCTCGCGAGGGAGGCCTACGCCGCCGACAGGCGCGACGTCCTCAACCTCTCCCCCTCCTCCCGGCTGACCGTGTTCGACCGGCACCCGCCGGACGAGCCGCTGCCGCCGCTCCTCTCCGAGAGCGCGGCCTTCGCCGCCCCGGCCGTCGGCTTCGGCGCCGGCGCCGGGGAGGAGGACGAGGCGGCGCTCGAAGCGCGCGAGGCGCTCGCCGCGTCGGGCTTCGCCTGCGGCGAGGCCCGGATCAGCGACACGCTGAGCTCGGAGAACTACAGCCACGTCGTCTGCGCCCTCACCGACGTGCGGGCCAAGCGGCGCTCCTGGAGCTACATCTACCTCAAGCTCCAGTCCTTCAACGGCGAGATCTACCTGGAGCTGCGCCAGAGCGACTTCGTGCCCTCCGGCTTCACCCCCTGGCCGATCCCCGACGCCGACACCTGGGGCCCCTTCCTGCGCGCCCCGCTGGCGACGCCGGAACGCGCCGCCCACGCGCTCGAGCACTTCGCCGGCGGCCTCGGCGTGGAGGACCGCGACGCCTTCGAGCGCCTCGTCGAGGCGGTCCCCGGCCTCATGCGCGCGGCCTTCGCCAGGGAGGACGGCGGCGGCGAGATCTGGGCCCCGGGCCTTGCCGCCCTCGAGGCCTCCCGCAACGTCGAAACCACCGCGGCGACGTGACGGCCCGGGCCATGCCGGGACCGCTCCCGGGCGTTGACAGCTGTCAACGCCGGCACCCCTTCCGCCGGCCCCCCGCCCTCGAGGCCTCGCCCGGCGGGCCGGTGCCCCGGGCCGCGGACGTCCCCCCGCGCGGCACGCGACTTGGATGCGCTCCCTCGGTCCCGCGCGCCGTCCCGCCGGCGCGCGGGCGGGTCGGGACGCGGCCCCCTCCCTCAGGTCCCGCCCGATCCGGAGATGATCAGACTTGACCCCCCTTCCGACGCTCTATTGATGGCGGACAAAAGGAACACCCCTCGATGAAGATCCTGGTCACCGGCGGCGCCGGTTTCATCGGCTCGGCCGTCTGCCGCCACCTCGTGGCGAACACCGACCACGCCGTCGTCAACCTCGACAAGCTGACCTACGCGGCCAACCTCTCCTCGCTGGAGCCGATCGCGGAGAGCCCCCGCTACCGCTTCGTGCAGGGCGACATCTGCGACCGCGCCATGGTGGCCGGGCTCATGGCGGCGGAAGGGATCGACGCCGTCATGCACCTCGCCGCCGAGAGCCACGTCGACCGCTCCATCGACGGTCCGGGCGAGTTCATCCGCACCAACGTCAACGGCACGTTCGAGCTGCTGGAGGCGGCGCGCGGGTACTGGGAGACGCTGCCGGGCGCGAAGAAGGACGCCTTCCGCTTCCACCACATCTCGACCGACGAGGTGTACGGCGACCTGCCCCTCGACGGCGGCCTCTTCACCGAGGAGACGCCCTACGAGCCGTCCTCGCCCTACTCCGCCTCGAAGGCCGCGTCCGACCACCTCGTGATGGCCTGGCACCGCACCTACGGGCTGCCGATCGTCCTCTCCAACTGCTCCAACAACTACGGGCCCTACCACTTCCCCGAGAAGCTGATCCCGCTGATGATCCTCAACGCCCTCCACGGCGAGAAGCTGCCGGTCTACGGCAAGGGCGAGAACGTGCGCGACTGGCTCTACGTCGACGACCACGCCCGCGCCCTCGAGATCATCCTCACCCGCGGCGCCGTCGGCCGCTCCTACAATGTCGGCGGCCGCAACGAGCGCTCGAACCTCGACGTCGTCCACGCCATCTGCGACACCATCGACCGCCTCGCCCCGGCCAACCGCCCGCGGCGCGAGCAGATCGCCTTCGTCACCGACCGGCCGGGGCACGACCTGCGCTACGCCATCGACGCCACGCGCCTCGAGACCGAGCTCGGCTGGAAGGCCGAGGAGACCTTCGAGACCGGCCTCGAGAAGACCGCGCGCTGGTATCTCGACAACGAGGCCTGGTGGCGCCCCATCCGCGAACGCCGCTACGCCGGCGAACGCCTCGGCGCCCGCGTCGCCGGTTGACCGACCGAGTGTCCGACGACACGCGCGCGCCGCCGGACCTCGCCGCGATCTGGCGTGAGTTCGCCGGCGCGCCCGGCGCCCGGCGGCCGGATTTCCGCTTCGACCCGGACTTCTACGGCCACCGCTACGCCGACGTCGCCGGCGAGCCCGACCCCGCCGCGCGGGCGCGCCACTTCGCCGACGTCGGCGAAGCGGAGGGGCGCAACCCCACCCTCTACCGGGAGACCGCCGGGGACTTTCCCCACCTCGACGAGGTGGTCGCCTACCTGGTGCGCGACCCGCGCCTCAAGGCGGCCATCGCGGGCGGGGTGCCGGGCGCGGCCGAGCTCACCTTCGAGCTGATGGCCCTCGGCGACCCGGTCGACAGGCAGGTCGCCGACTTCTCGGTGCAGCACTACCGCACCGTCTCGCCCGATCTCGCCACGGCGCCGGACATCGCCCTCTTCCTCCACTACGTGAAGTTCGGCCACCGCGAGGGCCGGCCGGTCCTGGCGCGCCTGCGCCGCAACGTCACCGAGGGGGCGCGCGCCTTCGACCCGGCGAGGCGCACCGTCATCGTCGCCACGCACGAGTTCTCGGCGACCGGCGCGCCGATGGTGGCGCTCGACCTCGCCCGCCGCGCGGCGGACACCTTCAACGTCGTCGTGCTGGGCCTCAGGCGCGCGAGCGGCGAGCTGGTGGAGCGCTTCGCCGAGGTCGCCGTCGCCGTCGCCGTCACCGAGCGGCCGTTCGAGGAGTGGGCCTACCTCGACCCCGGCCCGCTCGACCACGCCGACTTCGCGGTCCTCAACTCGGTCGAGTGCTTCCCCCTCGTCAAGGCGCTGGTGGCCCGGGAGGTCCCCTTCGTCAGCTACGTGCACGAGTTCACCAACTACACGCTCCCCGCCTACAAGTGCGTGGTGACGGCGCTCTACGCCGAGCGCGTGCTCTTCTCGTCCGAGACGGTGCGCCGGTCCTGGGCCGGCGTCCTCGCCGACGCCGGCTTCGACGTCGACCGCGACAGCGCCATCGTCCCGCAGGACGTCCTCGTCCCGGCCGCCGTCCCCGAGGACGAGTACCGCGCCGCGCGCAGCCGCCTGGAGGGCCTCATCGGCACGGCGATCGGCGATCGCCGCGTCGTCTACGGCGCCGGTCAGGTGCACTGGCGCAAGGGCACCGACATCTTCGCCATGCTCGCCGCCGGCGCCCGGCGCACCGACCCGGACACGATCTTCGTGTGGATCGGCGACGGCCTCGACCACGAGGACTTCCACGTCGGCGTGTGGGTGGAGAAGCACCTCGCGGACGGCGGGGTGAACGACCCTGCCGGCAACCTCTTCTTCCTCCCGGCCGGGCCCTACTACCGCGACGTCTGCCGCGCGGCGGACGTCCTGTTCCTGTCCTCGCGCCTCGACCCGCTCCCCAACGTGGTGTTCGACGCCGCCCGCTTCGGCTGCGGCGTGGTGCTGTTCGCCGGCGCCTCCGGCTTCGACGACGCGCGCTACCTCGCCGAGCCGATCATGTGGCGCGTCCCGTTCGGCGACCTCGCCGCCGCCGCCGGGACGATCGCCGCGATCCCGGTGAAGACGCTGAAGGACGGCGCGTTCGCGGTGCGGCCGGACGCGGCCCCGGAGGGGACCGCCGGCGCCGCGTCCGGCGACATGTCCGGCACCCCGTCCGGGCGCGCGGCCGGGGCGGCGCCGGAGGCGGCCGCGGTGTTCGACCGGATCGTCGGCGACCTCGAGGCGCGGCTCGCCGCTTCCGCCCCGCCGGCCGGGGACGGGGCCTACGACGTCGGCATCCTCTACGGCCCCTCCGACCCGCCCGGGCTCAGGGCGCGCGAGCGCCGGACCGTCTGGCGGCACGGCCGCCGCGCCGTCTGGCAGAGCCGCGCGGAGGCCGAGGGCGCGGTCGCGGCGTCCGGCAACTGGGTGCACCGCACGCTGCGCATCGCCCCCTACCGCGAGATGCTGCCCGCCGGCCTGCCGCCCTACCGGATCCACGTCCACGCCTACTACACCGACGCCTTCGCCGGGGACCTGTCCCGCCACGCCGCCTACCGCCACGCCGAGCGGGTGGTGGCGACCACCGACACCGAGGAGAAGGCGGACGGCCTCGAGGCCGCCGGCCGCGCCGCGGGCGTCGCCGTCGAGGCGCGTCTCGTCCCCAACCGCGGGCGGGACGTCCTGCCCTTCCTCGCCCTCTTCGACGGCGGCGGGGACGGGACGGGAGACGACAACGACATCTGGTGCCACGTCCACCTCAAGCGGTCGGTCGGGCTCGGCCCGACCTCGCCCGGCGAGGTCTGGCGCGCCTTCCTGATGCGGATCCTGCTGGGGGGGCCGGAGCGTCTCTCCTCGGCGCTCGCCCTGGTGCGCCGGCCCGAGATCGGCCTCGTCACCGCGTTCGATCCCTATATCCTCGGCTGGACCGGGTCGCGCCGCCTGCTGGCGGCCCTGCAGGCGCGCATGGACCGGGGGGACGGGGAGCGGTGGGACGGAGCCCCGGCGGACGGAGGCCCGGCCGGAATGGACCGGACGCTCCCGGACCACCCGCTCCTCTTTCCCATGGGCAACATGTTCTGGGCCAAGACGGGAACGGTGAGGGCGATGAAGCGCCTGTTCGGGCCGGACTATCCCTGGCCGGGGGAGCCGCTGCCGGGCGACGGCACCGTGTTCCACCTGATCGAGCGGCTGTGGCCGGCGGCCGCCGCGCTCTCGGGGCGCGACTCGGTCTTCCTGGACAAGCCCGACGAGCCGAGGGTCTGATGCGGGTCACGACGATCTTCCATGTCGGCATGGGCAAGACCGGCACCACCTCCCTGCAGCGCGCGCTCGCCGCCTCGGGCGAGGTCCTCGCCGCGCAGAAGGCGCGCTATCTCGGCATGTGGTTCGAGCGGCTCGGCCCGGGCCACGAGGGCTTCGTCGGCCTGCGCGGCCTCGGCCAGGCGGACGCCGCCACGCAGCGGGCGCTCGCCGCCCGCCTCGCCGCCGACCTCGTGGCCGAGGCGGACGCGGAGGGGACGGCGACCTTCGTCCACTCCAACGAATCGATCTTCGAGCGGGGCAAGGCGCTGACGCCCTTCTTCACCCGCCTCGCCGAGGAGGTGGACCTGCGCATCCTCGTCTACCTGCGGCCGCCGCGCGAGTGGCTGCCGTCCGCGTTCGCGCAGTGGGGGGTCCTGCACAAGACGCAGGTCGGGCCGGTCCCCGCCTTCGCGGAGCTGGCGCCGAAGCTCATCCGCACCTACGACGCCATCAGGGCGTGGCAGGAGGCCTTCGCCCCGGCGCTGACCGTGCGCCCCTTCGGCGCCGGCACCGAGATCGTCGCGGACTTCACGGCGGCGACCGGCATCGCGCTCGCCCCCGAGCCGACCCGCCACCAGTCCCGCCCCGAGCCGGTGGAGATGCTGCTGCGGGGCCTCTTCAACGACCGCTTCCGCCCGCCGGTGCTGCCGAACGAGTTCAACGCCGCGGTCCTGAAGGGGACGCAGAGCCCGCTGCCGTCCGTGGCGCGGATGGCCGCCCTCCTCGAGGACCACGCGGGGATGGAGGAGATCATCGCCGCCAGGCGCGACACCTTCGCCTTCATCGAGGCCGAGTTCGGCATCGCGATGCTGAGCGCCCCGCCCTCCGACCCGCCCTCCGACCCGTCCCCTGGCGCGGACCCCCCGGACCATGACGGTCCCGCCGGAGGCGCCGCCCCCGGGTCGGACGGCCGGGACCGCCTGCTCGACGCCCTCGTCGAGCTGACGCTCGCCCAGTCGATCCGCATCCGCCGCCTCGAGAGCGCCGTCGACGCGCTCGAGAAGTCCCTCGCGGAGCGCTCCTGAGATGGCGGGGCGGGTCCTCGTCCTCGGCGGCACCGGCTTCGTCGGCTGGGCCATGCTGACGGCGCTGGCGGCGGACCCGGCGCGCCGCCTCGCCTGGGTGGCGCGCATCGATTCCCCGCGCGCCGGCGGCGCGGCGGGTCTTCCCGCGCCGATCCTGGTGGACGACCTCGAGACGCTCGACCCCGGCGCCGCGCTCGAGGCGGACGTGATCGTCGACCTCGTGTCGCGCGGGCGGGGCCGCCTCGCCACGCGGCGCGACATCCTGGGGCGCATCCGCGGCCACGCGCGCCTCGTCGACGAGCTCGCCAACCGCGAGTGGCGGGGCCACTACGTCTACCTCTCCTCCGGCGGGACGATCTACGGCGTGGACCCGCCGCCGGTGTGCGAGGAGACGATGCCCGTCGCCCCCTTCAGCGACTACGCGCTGGAGAAGGCGTTCGTGGAGATGCATCTCACCTCGGTCGCCGGGCAGACGGGGATGGCGCTGTCGATCCTGCGCGTCGCCAACGCCTACGGGGAGGGCCAGCCGGCCAAGCCGGGGTTCGGGGTGATCCCGGCGATCGCCTCGGCGCTCTCCTCCGGGACGCCCTTCAAGCTCTACGGCGACGGCACCAGCCGGCGCGACTACGTCCACGTCGAGGACATCGTCGCGGCGATCTTCGCGGCGATGGCGGCGGCGCAGGGCGGTCCGGCGGCGGGCGCGGGCGTCGAGGCGGGAGCGGGGATCGTCAACATCGGCTCGGGCGTCGGCACCTCGGTGCGCGAGCTGATCGCGATGGCCGAGCGGATCGCCGGCCGCTCCGTGCCGATGGAGGAGGTGGCGATGTTCGCCGCCGAGCCGGCCTCGGTGGTGCTGGACCCGCGCCGGGCGGGGCGGCGGCTCGGCTGGACGGCGCGGATCGGCATCGAGGAGGGCCTCGCCCGCGTCCTCACCCACCACGGCCTCGCCCGCCCGGCCTAGCCCGCGGATGCCGCAAGGGCACCTCGCCCCTTCCCCGGCACCCCTCGCGCGGCGCCCGCATGATCCGGGGCGGGAGCCTGATCGCCGGAGCCGCCGTCGCGCCCCCTGAAAGGCAGTGTCCGGGAGCCGGTGCAAGGGGCCGGAGGCCGGCGAAGCCGCTTGCCCTTGCGCCGGGTCCCGGACGCTGCCAGGGGGCAAGCGCGACGGTGGTTCCGGCGGTCAGGCGGGACTTGATCGCTGGTGGGACCCGAGCCCGCCGGAGGCTCCGGCGGTCCCCGATGCGACGGTCCCGGAGGCGGCGGCTAGCGCGCCATCTCCGTGGTGCGTTCGGGCAGCGCGTCGGCGTGTTCCAGGAACCACTGGTAGGTGGAGGCGAGGCCGTCCTTCAGCGGGATCTCCGGGGTCCAGCCGAGGGCGGCGATCCTGGCGTTCGACATCAGCTTGCGCGGGGTGCCGTCGGGCTTGGTGCTGTCGAAGGTCAGCGCCTCGCCGCAGCCGACCACGCGGGCGATCTCGAGGGCGAGGTCCCTGATCGGCAGGTCCGTCCCCGAGCCGATGTTGATGTGCTCGAAGCCTTCGTAGTGCTCCAGCAGGAAGACGCAGGCGCGGGCGAGGTCGTCGACGTGGAGGAACTCGCGCCGGGGCGTGCCGGAGCCCCACACCTCGAAGCCCGCGGCGCCGTCGACCCTGGCCTGGTGGGCCTTGCGCATCAGCGCGGGGATGACGTGGCTCGAGGTGAGGTCGAAGTTGTCGCCGGGGCCGTAGAGGTTGGTCGGCATCGCCGAGATGTAGCGGCAGCCGTACTGCTTCACGTAGGCCTGGGCGAGCTTGATGCCGGCGATCTTGGCGATCGCGTACCACTCGTTGGTCGGCTCCAGCGGGCCGGTGAGCAGGCTGTCCTCGGTTATCGGCTGGTCAGCGAACTTCGGATAGATGCAGGAGGAGCCCAGGAACAGGAGCTTCTCCACGTCGTTCGCGAAGGAAGACCGGATGATGTTGGTCTGGATCAGCAGGTTGTCCTGCAGGAAGTCGACCGGATAGGTGTCGTTGGCGAGGATGCCGCCGACCTTCGCCGCGGCGATCACCACGGTGTCGGGCCGGTTCGCCTCCATCCAGCGGGCGACGGCGGCGGCGTCGCGCAGGTCGCACGCCTCGCGCGGGGCGGTGAGGACCGTGAGGCCGCGCGCCTGGAGCTGGCGCACGATGGCCCCCCCGACCATGCCGCGATGACCGGCCACCCACACGCGCTTGCCCTCGAGCGAATACTCGGTGCTGGTCGGTTGTGACACGCGGCGACCCCCCTCGACGAAAACCACACGACCCAGCCCTAACATACAAGATCGGCCATGGTCAGATGGAATCATCCCGCCCGGCGCGCCCGGGCGCGGGCCGGGGGGAGCCCCGCCGGCGGCGCGCCGGACCGGGCACGGGGCGGCCGACGGGAGGACCGGGCCATGCCCGGTGCGGCGCTTTGTTTTGCATATTCTCAAATTAGACTAATTCTTATATGGGAGCACTGCTCCGTTGCCCGGCCGGCAGCGACGGCGGGCGAATTCGGGCGTCCCGCCGGCCGGCCGGGGCAGGAGCGTCCGTCCCGGGCCGCGGTCCCGTTGGGGAGAGCGGTCCGATGACGGCCCATGGGTGGGGACCTCATGGGCCGTCCGGACGGCCCCGCCTCCGGGACGGCTCAGGCGACGGCTCAGGCGACGGCTCAGGCGACGGTTCGGGGGACGGCCCACGAGACGGATCCGCGGGACGCCCCGGGCGGCGCCCTGCGGGACGCCCCGTGAGGCGGCTCGGGGGAAGGGCCCGCCCCGGGGTCCTCCTCGGAGCGCCGCACGGATGCCGGCACGCGGCCCGCCGCGCCCCGTCCGGATCGTGACTGGCGCTCGGGCCGCCGAGGCCCTATCGGAGAGCGGAACGCGATCGTGAAGACCATGGGTCGATCCCGGCCCGTGCGCCCGTCCGGCGGGGCGGACGCTGAGCGAGGGGGGCCATGAGTTTCACCATCATCACCGTCGCGTTCAACGCGGCGGACGTTCTGCCGGCGACACTCGAAAGCGTTCTTCAGCAAGATTTTCCAGACGTCGAGACCATCCTCGTCGACGGCACCAGCTGGGACCGCACGAGCGAGGTCGTCGCCCGCTACCGGGGCGAGGTCGACAAGATCGCCACCAGCTTCGACGCCGGCGTCTTCTACGCCATGAACGAAGCGGCGCGGATGGCCTCGAAC
Source organism: Acuticoccus sediminis (assembly GCF_003258595.1). NCBI lineage: Bacteria > Pseudomonadati > Pseudomonadota > Alphaproteobacteria > Hyphomicrobiales > Amorphaceae > Acuticoccus > Acuticoccus sediminis. Next base: position 63,532 of record NZ_QHHQ01000012.1, on the reverse strand, counting down.
GAATACGTCCTCTTCATGAACGCGGGCGACCGGTTCTACGCGAGGGAGACGCTGTCCGCGATCTGGGCCCGGCGCGAGGGCGATCCGGACATCCTCTACGGCGACCACCTCTACGCCGACGCCGGGCGCACCACGCTGACGCGCGCCGCCGACTACGGCGCCCTGCGCGAGACGCTGCGCAAGGGCGCGATCACCAAGACCTGGCTCTCCCGGCTGCCGGCGCACCAGGCGACCTTCACCAGGGCCTCCCTCCTCAAGGCGCGCGGCTACGACACCGCCTTCGAGATCTGCGCCGACCACGCCTTCCTGCTCCGGGCCTTCGACCGCGGGGCGACGACGCAGTACATCGACGAGACCGTCTCGATCTACGCCGGCGGCGGCCTGTCGATCCGCCGGCACGTGCGCTGCCGGATGGAGTTCTGCGCCCTCTACCGGCGCCACTCGGAGAACCCGGACGCGATCGACACCTTCTTCTACCCGGGCGAGGTCTTCCCCGACGGCCCGCCGCCGTTCCCGCCGACGAGCCCGATGAACGGGGCGATCGTGTCGGGCGTCTTCGCGCGCGAGGCGGACGCCGCCGCGACCGGGGCGGAGGCCGCCGGGCCGCGCCTCGCCTGGTGCGCGGGCGAGGGCTTCCGCCTCGCGACGCCGGCGGGGGCGCGCGCGCACACCCTCGTCCTGGAGGGCCACAACCCGCTCCCCGGCCAGGAGATCGAGGTCGTCCACGAGGGCAGGACGATCGGCCGGCAGGGCCTGCCGGCCGGCGCCTTCTCGGTGCCGATCGCGCTGTCGCGGCCGCTGGAGCCGGGCAGCGTCGTCGACTGCCTGCCGCGCCATGGCCACGTGCTGGCGGAGCATGACGGCGGCGCCCCGGACGGGGCGGGGGACGGGCGCTACGTGTCGATCGCGCTGCGGCGCTTCCGCTTCGAGATGGTCAGGCGCACCGGGCTGCCGCTGCTCGGCCCCGGCGAGACCGCCTTCACGACGCGCAGCAAGGCGAGCGCGAAGCTCCTGGCGCACGGCTGGGCCGGCCTCGAGGACACCCACGTGTGGTCGCTCGCCGAGCGCGCCGAGATCGCCTTCCGCGCCGAGGAGGCGGCCGAGGCGCTCCTCCTCGTGGTGCGCAGCAACCCCTTCCTCGCCGAGCCGCAGACGATGACCGTCGAGCTCAACGGCACCGTCCTCGCGAGCCGGACGCTGGAGGGCCGGGGCGAGGTGAGGGTCCCGGTCGCGGACGCCTGGCGCACGGGAGAGGTCAACGAGCTGGTCCTCGCCGTCTCGGCCGTGGCGCAGCCGCCCGAGGACCCGCGCACCCTGGGCCTGGCGCTGGAGCGGATGGTGGTGATCGCCCCCGCCGGCACCCCCACCCCCACCTCTGGCCCCGCCCCCCCCTCCGGCCCCGCCCCCGAGCCGGAGGACGCGCCATGAAGATCCTGTGTGTCGAGCCGCGCGGCGAGGACGCGGACGTCAACGTCCTCGCCGAGGTCCTGTCCGGGCTGGGCGAGGTCACGCGGGTGGCCGCCGACCCGGCCTCGCCGGAGGCCGACGCCCTCTCGCTCGGCCTCGCCGAGCCGTTCGGCCTCTGCCTCTTCTGGCGCACCGAGGCGGTCGCGGCGCGGCTGCTGGCCTTCGGGCTGGAGCGCGCGGTGATCGTGCCGTCGCAGACCCCGCGGGACGGGGCCTACTGGCAGGCCTTCACCGGCGCGGCGCGGTTCGTCACCTTCTCGCGTCGGCAGCACGAGACGCTGCAGGCGCACGAGTGCCGCTCGGCCTATTTCGACTACTGGCCCGAGCCCGCGGCGGCGCCGCCGGTGCACGACTTCGCCCCCGCCGCCTGGTCCGCGGTCTTCGTGGAGGGGCCGCATGACACGGGCGTGCCGAGCCGGGGCAGCGTGGCGCAGCAGTGCCGCCACCTCGGCATCGAGCACCTCGCCGCCGTCGGCGATACGGCGGAGGCCGGCGCCGACGGCGTCGAGGAGCGCGCGCTCTTCGTCTTCGCCTCCCGGGCGCGGGGGCTGTCGGCGGGGATCGACCACGCGACGCGCCTCGCCATGGGGCGCGGCCAGATCGTCGTCGCCCCGGACGCGGCGCCGGCGAGCGAGACGATCGGACACCTGTCGAGCGGCATCCTCACCGATCCGCGGCGGCCGACCGATCTCCCGGCGCTCGACCGGGAGACGGTGGAGCGCCTGTCGCGCGGGGCACGGATGCGGGCCGAGATCGGCCGGCGGACGTGGCTGCAGGACCGGCAGCGCCTGGTCTCGGTGCTGACGGACGACGGCGCCCGCTGGGCCGGGAGCGACCCCTCCGCCCACCTCGGCAACGCGATCCAGAAGGCGCTTCACCGCCGCCGCCAGGCCTGACGCCCGGAGCCGCTCACCCGCCGCCATCGGATGGCGCGGGCACCCCTCGCGCGGCGCCCACGCAATCCGGGGCGGGAGCCTGATCGCCGGAGCCGCCGTCGCGCCCCCTGAAAGGCAGTGTCCGGGAGCCGGTGCAAGGGGCCGGAGGCCGGCGAAGCCGCTTGCCCTTGCGCCGGGTCCCGGACGCTGCCAGGGGGCAAGCGCGACGGCGGTTCCGGCGGTCAGGCGGGACTTGATCGCTGGTGGGACCCGAGCCCGCCGGAGGCTCCGGCGTCCCGGACCCGGCGCGAGGGTCCCGGAGGTCGCGGCTAGGACGTCGGGTCGCGGTCCCTGCCCGAGCCGGGGAGGTAGACGGGCTCCTGCGGGTGGGCGGCCTCCCAGGCCTCCTGGACGCAGTCGTAGATGCCCTGGCCGATGTCGATGTACTCGGTCGGCACCAGCTTCCTGGAGAGGCGCGGCGAGAAGGAATAGGGGGTCAGCATGTAGTGCCCCTCCGGCTCGCCCTCCTGGAACTCCAGGGCAATGGGGCCGGGGACGATCTCGGCGATCATCCGGGCGATGTCCTTCACGCGCAGCCGCTCCTGGCCGGTGATGAGGAGGTGCGTGTTGGCATAGTCCGGCGCCAGGGTGCGCACGGTGAGGGTGGCCGCGTCGCGGGCGTGGATGACGTCGCGCAGCGCCTCGCCGGAGCCGGGATAGGAGATCGCCTTCTCGCGGATGGCGGAGTTCACCATGGTGTGGATGCGGTTGGTGCCGCCCGAGCGGCGCCCGTAGAGGGTGCCGTAGCGCAGCACCGTGAAGGGAAGGCCGCGCTCCTGCGAGTAGGTCTCCACGAACGCCTCGCAGGCCTGCTTGCTGGCCCGGTAGAAGCCGCCCATGTCGGAATAGACGTAGACGGTGGAGGCGAAGAGGTAGCGCTTCACGCCCGCCCGGACGGCCGCCTCCAGCGTGTTGACGGTGCCGACGAGGTTGACGTTGGCGGTCCGGATCGGGTCGACGTTCGCGGCCGCGATGTCGGCGATGCCGGCGAAGTGGGCGACGACCTCGGCGCCGGCGAAGGCGGCCGCCAGGGCGTCGACGTCGCCGAGGTCGCCCGTCACCATCGTCTGGCCGGGGCCGAGGTGGGGCGAGGGACGCAGGTCGTAGACGGTGACGGCGTAGCCGGCCGCGGTGAAGGCGTCGGCGACGTGGCTGCCGAGGAAGCCGGACCCGCCGGTGACGACGGCCTTCCTCGTCCCGGGTGGCGCCGTCCCGCCCCCGCCCGTGCCGTCTCTGCCGGTGCCGGGCCCGCTCATGCGGTCCTCGCGCCGAGGACCCGTTCGGCGAGGCCGGTGAGGTCGGGGACCGTGTCGGTGCCGTCCGGGAAGGGGCTCTTCGCCCCTTCGGGAACCACGCCGAGGAAGCGGGTGCCGACGGCGGCGGCCGCGGCGTGGTCGGCGGTGGCGTCGCCGATCATCAGGATCTCGTCCGGGGCGAGACCCTCGGCGACGCGCATCCGGAGCGCCTCGGCCTTGGTGGTGGGGATGCCGTGGATGCTCCGGAAGCGGCCCGTCAGGCCCCGCGCGGCGATGATCCCGACGAGCTCCGTCTCGGGCGTCGCGGAGGCGACGTGGAGCGGCAGGCGCGCGGCGAGCGCGGCGAGCGCGGCCCCGGCGCCGGCGATCTCGCCGCAGGCGATGACCTTCTCCCGGACCATCAGGCCGAAGCGGGCGCCGAGGGCGGCGATGGTGGCGTCGTCGGCGGGGCCGTCCACCAGGGTGCTCTGCCAGTGGCGCAGCTTGTCGGCGCGGGGCATGCCGCCGTGGGCGAGGTGATAGGCGCGCACCGCCTCGGCGACGGCCTCGCCGTGCGGGGCGTAGAGCGCCACGAAGGCCTCGGTCTTCACGCCGACGCTGTCGACGATGACCCCGTCGAAGTCGAAGACGACCGCCCGCACGGGGGCGGGTCCGGCCGGGTTGTCAGCTGACAACGCCATCACAGCAGCCCCAGCCGGGCGAGGTCGGCGACGAGGTTGTCGAGCGCCTCGCGCTCCTGCAGCGAGCGGCTCTCGGCCGCGTAGGAGCCCATGTGCGCGGTCATCGTCACGCCGGCGAGGGCGGTGAGCGGGCCGGTGTAGGGCTCCTCGGCGAAGACGTCGAGCGCGGCGCCGGCGAGGCGCCCGTCCTGCAGCGCGGCGACGAGCGCCGCCTCGTCGACGAGGTCGCCGCGGGCGGTGTTGACGAGGATCGCGCCCGGCTTGACGGCGGCGAGCGCCTCGGCGCCGAGCCGCACGCTGCCGGGGGCGGCGTGGAGGGTGAGGACGTCGGACTCGGCGAGCAGCCTCTCGAGGGCGACGAGCTCGACTCCCCGGCCCGCCGCGGCCTTGGCCTCGGCGAAGGGGTCGGCGGCGAGGAGGCGGGCGCCGAACGGCGCCAGCAGCTCGGCGACGCGCTGGCCGATGCGCCCGAAGCCGACGATGCCGACCGTGCGCGCGCCGAGGAGGCCGCCCGAGAGCGCGGTCCACCGGCCGGCGCGGATCAGCCGGTCGGCCTCGGCGATGCGCCGGAGCGAGGCGAGGATGTGCCCGACGGCGAGCTCGGCGACCGCGAGCGCCGGCGCGCCCGGCGTGTTGGAGACGGCGATGCCGCGCGCCCTCGCCGCCTCGAGGTCGACCGAATCGAGCCCGGTGCCGCAGCGCGCGATCGCCTTCAGCGAGGGGGCTGCGGCCATGGCGCGGTCGGTGAGCGGCTCGACCCCGGCGACGACGCCGACGGGGTCGTGCTCGGCGAAGAGGGCGACGGCGTCGTCCTCGGTGAGGCGCCGGCCGAGCGGGCTGAAGAGGATCGTATGCCCGGCCGCGGCGAGGCGCTGCGTCGCCGCGTTGTCGCGTTCCCGGAACGAGGATGTGGTGGTCAGGACGGTGCCCATCAGGCGCTCACCTCGCCGCGGGCGATCGCCCGCTCGAGCAGCGCCTCGGCGAGGTCGAAGTGCTGGATCTCGTCGATGTCGACGGCCTCGATGTACTCCATCTCGTACATCTTCGGGGCGGTGCCGATGCGGTGGTGGCGCTTGTCGAAGCTCGCCCGGGTGAAGATGTAGAGGTTGGAGTTCTCCTCGTAGAGCGGCGGCAGGTCCTGGGTCGGCAGCAGCTCGTCCGGGTTGTGGTTCACCGGCCGCCCGTCGGCCCAGAAGAAGCGCGTCTGCCAGCGCGTCACCGCGAACAGGCTGTCGTGGTCGCCGTCCGCCAGGTAGTCGCCGAGCGCCTTCTCCACCGTCGACACCTTGAGGAGCGGGTTGGTGGAGTGGGACTGCAGGAAGACCGCCCCCGCCTCGAGCCGGCTCTCGAGCCCGGCCATGGCGTTGTCGAGGACGGCGTTCATCGGGACGTCGTCGCCGTGCAGGTGCGCCGGCCGGCGCAGCACCTCGATGTCCGGGAAGCTCGCGCGCACGTCCGCCTCGATCTCGTCCGCGTCGGTCTCGATCACCACCCGGTCGACACCCCTCGCCGCCTGCAGCGTGCGGGTGATCCAGTGGTAGAGCGGGCGGCCGCACATGGGGCGGAGGTTCTTCTTCGGCACGCGGGCCGAGTGGCCCTTCATGGGCACGATGGCGATGACGGGGGGCATGCTCAGGCGGACGGGTTCTCGGCGCGCAGCCCGGTGAAGTGGTCGGCGGTCTCGGCGACGGCCCTGGCGAAGAGCAGCATGTCGGTGCCGTAGGCGATGAAGCGGTAGCCCTCCTCGACGCGCTTGCGGAGCCCCTCGCGGTCGGGATGGACGACGTGGAGCCCGGAGGGCTTGTCGTGCTCCCTGACGATGGAGGCGATGCGCGAGAGCGCGGCGGCGACCTCGGGGTCGTCGAACCGGCCGGGCTTCCCGAACGAGGCGGAGAGGTCGTAGGGCCCCACCAGGAAGCCGTCGACGCCGTCGACGTCGAGGATCTTCTCGAGGTTCTCGGCGCCGCGCCAGTGCTCGATCTGGACGATCAGGACGAGCTCGTCGTCGCTCCGGTCGCGGTAGGTGTCGAAGTCGAGGCCGAAGCCCTGGGCCCGGGCGAGGCCGACGCCGCGGCTGCCGCGGGGGGCGTAGTAGACGCTGTCGCGGGCGCGCTCGGCCTGCTCGACCGTCTCCACCATGGGGCAGATGATGCCGTTCGCGCCGGCGTCGAGCGCGCGCTTGGCGTAGAGCGGGTCGTGGCCCGAGACGCGCACCAGGACGGGCTTGCCGGCGAGCTGGCTGATCTGGATCGAGGTGAGCAGCTCGTTCGTCGCGATCGAGGTGTGCTCCATGTCGATGGCGCAGAAGTCGAACGCGGCGCGGGCCTGGATCTCGGTGGTCTGCGGATAGCCGAGCTGGTTCCAGGAGCCGAACAGCAGCTCCTTGGCGGCGAGGCGTTGCTTGAGGGATCGGTCGGACACGTCTCACCTTGGGTTCGCGCGGGGTGCGCCGGACGGCACGCAGCTAGCCGGTTTGGACCGCGTTCGGCGAGGGGCGTCAAGTCCGGGACGCGGGCGGGCGCGGCGGACCGGCGCGCCTCACCCCGTGGCCGTGGTCCCGCCGCTGCGGGGCGGAGCGCCCGGCGCCGTCCGGTCCCCCCGGTTCTCTGGCCGCGCCGTTCTCTGGCCGCCCCGTCCTCGGGTCGTTCCGTTCGCCGGGCTCAGCCTTCGCCGGCGCGGAACTCGCGGTAGAGCGCCTCCAGGCGCTCCTCCACGAAGGCCGCGAACGCCGGCGCGGTCCGGGTGTCGATGGTGATCACCGTGCGGCCGGGCCCGCGCGAGACGGTCATCGGCGAGGCCTCCTGCACCGGCCGCGGCGCCGTCGTCGCGGCGGCACGGGCCGCCCGGGCGGCCGCGGCGCGCATCGCGAGGGCGTCGAAGACGGTCTTGAAGCGCTCGTCGGTCGGCAGATGCGCCGCCGCCGCCACGGCGGTGAGCGCCGCCTCGGCCCCCTCCTCCCGGCAGAGCGTCACCAGGCGCAGCCAGCGCGGCCGGCCGGCCTTGGGCGCGCGGCCGATCCGCGGCGCCAGCCCCTCCGGCAGGCCGTTCGCGACGGCGAGCAGCCGGGCGAGCTCGGACTTGTCGACGCCGAGCGCCTTGCCGACCGTCGGCCGCGCCATGCCGCGCGCCACGAGCGCCGCCGCGAAGTGCGCCCGCTCGATGAAGGTGAGGTCGCGCCGGGCGTTGTTCTCGCGCCCCTGGGCGAGCACCAGGGCCTCGTCGTCGAGGGGCCGCACGATCGCCCGCACCGGACGGCGCAGCATCTGGCACGCGCGCCAGCGGCGGTGCCCGTAGGCGATCTGGTAGCGCCCCGGCGTCCCGGGGTGCGGGCGCACCAGGATGGGGACCGCCTGGCCGCCCTCGGCGATGCTCTGGGCGAGCGCGGTGAGGCCGGTCGGGTCGATCTCGGCCGGGTCCTCCACGGTGCCCTCCGGCTCGGCCTCGTCGAGACGGTCGCGCACGAAGGACGGGTCGACGAGGCCGGTGTCGAGCTCGACGACGCTCTCGCGCGCCTCGGCCGGGTCGGTGATCCTGTCGAGCGCGAGGCCCATGGTGCGCACCGCGCCGGAGCGCACCGGCGCCGCCGGCCGGGGGGGCGCCGCCTCGCCGCCCGGCGCCGCCTCGACCGAGAGAAGCCGTTCCATGGCCAGTCGCCGCTTGGTCATCGCCCTCTCCCGTTGTCAGCTGTCAACGTCGGCTCCGCCGCGCCGGCGCCGTCCGCCGGCGTGTCCGGCCGGCACCGGCCCCCTCGCCCGCCGGCCGCCGTCCGGCCCGGCGCCACCGGATCGGATGTCGCCGGGTCCGATGTCGCCGGGTCCGGCATCCCCCGGGCCGGCATCATTCGGCCGCCTGCGCCGGCACCGAGCGCCGGTCCCAGACGCCGCGGATCAGCGCCTCGATCTCGCCGTTGACCGCGTCGAGGCTTTCCAGCGCCCGGTCGTAGGTCGAGCGCGTCATGCCCTCGCGGCCCACCTCGTAGAGCGTCTGCTTGGAGAGCCCGGCGTCGGCGAGCGCGGTCGACTTCACCATGGCGTTCGTCAGCACCCGCTCGCCGAACAGCGAGCGCAGGAACCCGGCCACCTGCGCCTGCGGCCCGTCCTTCGGCTCGTAGCGCGTCAGCACGTAGCGGAAGAAGTCGAGCTCGACGTTGGCGCCCGCCCGGCGCACCACGTCCATGAGGTCGGCCGTCATGTTGAGGAACTGGCTCATCGAGGCGATGTCCAGCATCTGCGGGTGCACCGTCACCAGCACCCCGGACGCCGCGCACAGCGCGCCCAGCGTGAGGAAGCCGAGCTGCGGCGGGCAGTCGATCAGGATCACGTCGTAGCGCGCCGACACCGCGGCCAGCGCCGTCGCCACGCGGCTGTAGAACGGCGCCTGCCGCGTGCCGCGCTCCATCAGCGCCCGCGGCGTCTCGTGCTCGAACTCGTGGAGCTCGAGGTTCCCCGGCACCAGGTCGAGGTTGGGGAAATAGGTGGTGCGGATGACCTCCTCGACCGGCCGCGGCTCGTCGTAGCGGATCGCCCCGTAGAGCGTCTCGCCCGACGAGACGTCCGCCTCCGGCTGGTAGCCGAAGAGGCTCGACAGCGAGGCCTGCGGGTCGAGGTCGACGGCGAGCACCCGGAAGCCGCGCATCGCGAGGTGCTGGGCGAGGTGGACCGTCGTCGTGGTCTTGCCCGAACCGCCCTTGAAGTTGGCGACGGCGACGACCTGCGCCCCCTCGTGCGGCGGCCGGTTCGGCAGGATCACCCGCGCCTTCGCCCCGCCCTTCCGGGCGAGGTGGGCGCGCAGCTCGTGGATCTGGGCGAGGCTGTAGGCGTGGCGGTTGCCGGACTGGCGCGCCGGCTCCGGCCCCTCGCCCGCCCGCGCCAGGTGGCGCAGGTACGAATCCGTCACGCCGAGCAGCCGGGCCGCCTCGGCGCTGGTGAACGGGCGCAGCGTCTTGACCATCTCCGGCTCGAAGATCTGCGCCCTCAGCCGCGCGATCTGCGCGCTCAGGGTGGCGGCGTCGCCGGCGATCGTGTCGTAGCCGACGCTCCCCGTTCCGCTCACCTGTGCCGGACCCGCCTGGACCGGACTCATGTGTGTCACGCCGGTGTGCGTCATCCCGGGCCGCGCCTCCCGTTCACACAAAAACACGCCATCGCTCCCCGACGGCGTGACACAAGCTATCGCGCGTGAGGGCTAAGGCGGCGTTAACGGCGGCGCCGGGCCCCGCCTCAGCGCCGCCCGCCGGCGATCTTCACGCTGTCGGGCTGGGCGCGCAGCCGCCACATGGCGAGCACCCCGAGCGCCGGGCCGATCGCCAGCACCGCGAACGCGTAGCGCCAGGTGAGCGCCTCGATGAGCAGGGGCATCGCCTGGATGGTCCCGAAGGTCAGCAGGAAGCCGAGCGAGGTCTGCAGCGTGAGCATCGTGCCGATCAGGCGCGGCTCGGCGAGCTCGGCGATCGCCGCCGAGAACTGCGCCGAGTCCGCGACGATGGTGACCCCCCAGATCACCGCGACCGTGATCAGCACCGCCGGCCCCAGGGGCGGCACGAAGCCGATGAGCGCCGCGCACGTCCCCGAGACCGCCATCGCCGCCATCGTCACCGCGGTCCGGCCGAAGCGGTCGGCGAGGACGCCCGCCACGATCGAGCCGGCCCCGCCCGAGGCGATGACGACGAAGGTGAGGAGGCTCGCCGACGGCGCCGCGCGCCCGCTCTCCATGAGCCCCCAGCCGAGGAAGACGCCGATCCACGCCCACATCGCGTAGAGCTCGAACATGTGGCCGAGATAGCCCGCGTTGGCGAGCAGGAGGGCCGGCCGCCGCAGCGCCGTCCACGCCTCGCCCGGAATGAAGCGCGGGCTCACGGTATGGCGCGGGCCGAGCCCGATCGTCAGGATCATCCCCGCCGCCAGGTAGGCCGCGGCCGACGACACGACGATGGTGACGCGCCAGTCGAGCCCCGACACCGCGGCGATGAGGTGCGGCAGCGCCGAGCCGAAGGTGAGGGCGCCCACCAGGATGCCGATGAGAAGCCCCACGCCGCGGTCCGCCCACCCCGCCGCGATCTTCATCCCGACCGGGTAGACCCCCGCCATCATCGCCCCGGTGACAAAGCGCAGCCCCACCGTCGCCGCGGTGTCGAACCCGGCGACGAGGACGAGGAGGTTCGCCGTCGCGCCGATCGCCGCCGCCGCCGCGAACAGCCGCCGCGGGTCGAGCCGGTCGGCGAGCCCGTACCAGGCGCTCACCAGCGTGCCGGCGACGAAGCCGAGCTGCACCGCGCCGGTGAGGAGCCCCGCCTGCTGGCGCGAGATCGCCCCCGCCTCGATGAGGCTCGCCGCGGCGGACGTCGCCGAGAACCACAGGGTGATCGCCAGCACCTCGGCCAGCACGAGGACGGCGACGGACGCGAGCTTACCGGTCATGACGGACGGCGCCGCCGGCAGGGCCGGCCGACATGGGCCGGGCGGCCCTGAAAGGGACCGGGGCGGGGCATGAGACGGGGCAGGGGGACGGGACGGGCATCGACGGCGTGCATCGGGAAAGCGGAGCGGCGGGGCGGCTTGGCATCGTGCAAGGAGGCATCGTGCAAGGAGGCATCGTGCGAGGGGGCGTCATGCCGAGGGAGCGTCATGCGGATGTCCGTGCCTGCGCTGCGCCCTCGGGATGCGCGACGGGCGCCGGCGGCAAGGGTCGGAAGCGGCGATCTCCGCATGTCACCGCCGGAGGGTCAATCGAGGCGAAAGGCACATCCGCGTGAGCCGCGCCCGACCGCTCCCCGCCGCTCCCGACCCCCGGGTTGTCAGCTGACAACCCGCCGCGGCGGCCCCGCAGCGTCGATGGCGCGGGGATAAGAGGCGGGATGAGCGGAATCTACGCGCTGTAGCCGCGGCGCTGCTTGGCACGCGTGAGCGCGCACAGCGCGTCGATCGCCTGACCCGCCGAGGCGTAGCGGTCGGTCCGCACGCGCCCCGCCGACCCCAGCCGGCCCCACTCGCGCACCAGCGCCCACTCCCCGAACAGCGTCGGCTGGATCGACAGGCTGTAGAACCGCCGCTTGTTGTGCGTCGGGTCGATGCAGCGCAGCCTCACGTCGGTCGGAAACAGGTCGAGCTGCACGATTGCCAACACTTACTCCATCATCGCAGCGACGCGAGCCGAGGCCGGCCAGAATAGCCCCTCGCCCCGCAAAGGTTGAGGCGCGGGAAGGCGTCGTCCACGGGCAATTCGGCAGGCGCCGGCCGACGCCGCGAAAGCCCGGGGGAAGGAGGGCGACGACGGCACGAGGGGCGGGGGCGCACGTTCCGCCGACCCTCCTCGGAACCGCCGGAGCCTCCGGCGGGCTCGGGACCCACCAGCGATCAGGTCCCGCCTGACCGCCGGAACCGCCGTCGCGCTTGCCCCCTGGCAGCGTCCGGGACCCGGCGCAAGGGCAAGCGGCTTCGCCGGCCTCCGGCCCCTTGCACCGGGTCCCGGACACTGCCTTTCAGGGGGCGCGACGGCGGCTCCGACGATCAGGCTCCCGCCCCGGATTGCGTGAGCGCCGCGCAAGGGGTGCCGAAGAAGAGGGGCAGGGGAAGGGGAAGGGGAGCGCGTCGCCGGGGTGAAGACCTTGCGGACGCCGGCAACTCGGAGGGGAGCGGGGGCGGGGAAGCCGTGAAACCGCGAGGCGGTCCCGGCCACCGCCTCCCGGGTGCCCGCCGCCGCGAACGGGGCGGAGCCGCCAGTCAGGCCCTGCCGTCAGGCCGGCCAGTCCGGCCCGCCAGTCGGTCCCGCCGGCCGGACACGGGCCGGACCCGGGTCAGACCAGGCCGACGATCCCGCTGGCCGTCGTGCCGGTCGCGCGCACGCGCGTCGTCGCCACCGGAAGCACCATGCTGCCGCCCACCGCCGGGAAGGTCACCGTCGAGCCGCTCGCGGTGATGAGGTTCACGTCGCCCCCGTTGCCCACGTAGATCGCCCGCACCGCCTGGGTCAGGTCCGTGGTGTCGTTCGGGGTGATCGGAAAGGCATCGACCGCCGGGGCGGTGACGCTCTGCGAATACGTCTGGAACGGATTGTCGGCCATCGGCGCGCCTCCTTGAGCGGGTCGGTCTCGAGGGGCCGCCCCCTCGGGTTCACCCGCCAAGTTCTACAGCCGCCCCGCCGGCCGGGGACAACTTCGCCACGCGGCGCACCGGAGCACCGGGGCGGGGCCGCCCCGCGCGGCCCGCCGCCGGGTGCCCCGGGTCGCCCCGGGTCGCCCTGGCGCCGGCCCGACCCCCGAGCGGCCGGCCCGGTCCCCGGCTGCGCCGGCCGCCGATCCGCTTGAGGCCGTTGCCGAAACCGCCGGGCCCGGTGTAGCGACGAGGGAAGGTCGCAACCCCCGCTCCCCGGCGCGGCGCCCCGTCCCGTGTCCCCGTCGGCGAGAGGCCCGCCGACGAGGAGCCCGCGGACGAAAGACCCGACGGACGGGGAACCATGGACGAGGGAACCCGGGAGCGAGGGGACCCCAGAGCAATGAGATCGCGGTGACCCCTTCCCCGGACGCAGCAGGCCCCCGCCAGATCGGCGACACCGCCTACTACATCGTCGCCATCCTCGTCGGCGCCGTCACCGGCGTCATCGGCACGCTCCTCCACCTCGGGGTCGACACGCTGCTGCACTGGCCCAAGGCCCTGCACCGCGTCATCGACGACCTCGTCGACGTCAGCGTCCCGCAGGCCATCCTGATCGCCGGCGGCGCGGCCGCCCTCGCCGTCGTGCTGTCGGTCTGGATCACCCGCACCTTCGCGCCGGAAGCCGGCGGGTCGGGCGTCCAGGAGATCGAAGGGGCGATGGAGGGCCGGCGCGAGGTCCGCTGGCGGCGCGTCCTGCCGGTGAAGTTCTGCGGCGGCCTCCTGGCGCTCGGCTCCGGCCTCGTCGTCGGGCGCGAGGGACCCACCATCCACATGGGCGCCTCGGTCGCCCAGGCCGCGTCCGAAACGCTGGGCCTGCCCGTGCGCGAGACCCGCGGCCTCCTCGCCGCCGGCGCCGCCGCCGGCCTCGCCGCCGCCTTCAGCGCCCCGCTCGCCTCCATCCTCTTCGTCATCGAGGAGACGCGCCGCCAGTTCCCCTACTGCCTCAGGACCTACACCGCCGTGATGCTCGCCTCCGTGACCAGCGGCATCGTCACCGAGGAGCTGACCGGGCGCAGACCCTTCATGTTCGTCTCCGTCCCCGAGCTGCCGCTCGCCGCGCTGCCCGCCTTCGTCGGGCTCGGCATCGTCCTCGGCATCGTCGGCGTCGGCTTCAACCGCTCGCTGGTGTGGTCGATGGACCGGGCCCTCGCCTTCGGCCGGCGCACCTCGTTCTACATCATCCCGGCCGTCGTCGGCTTCGTCGTCGGCATCCTCCTCATCGTGCTGCCCTTCGCCACCATGGGCGGCGAGCAGCTCGCCGTCTCGCTGATGAGCGAGAACCTCCCGCTCGCGATGATGGCGCTCGCGGTCTTCATCCGCTTCATCATGACGATGGCGAGCTACGCGACCGGCGTGCCGGGCGGCATCTTCGCGCCGATCCTGGCGCTGGCGACGGCGATCGGCCTCCTCTACGGCCTCGTCCTCGACGCGGCGCTGCCGTACCTGCTGCCGGCGGGGGCGCTGCCGTCCGGCGCGCTGCCGGCGCTGGCGGTCGCGGCGATGGGCGGGCTCTTCTCGGCGACGGTCCGCGCCCCCCTCGTCGGCGTCGTCCTCATCGCCGAGCTGACCGGCGACTACAACGCCTTCGTGCCGGCGATCGTCACCTGCCTGTTCGCCAATCTCGTCGCCGACCGGCTGGGCGGGCGGCCGATCTACGAGGTCCTCCTGGAGCGCACGCTGCGCCTCGCCGGCGAGGCGCCGCCGGTCCCGCCGGCGTCCGAGCGCCGCCAGATCGGCGGCTGGGACCAGAGGTAGGCGCCGATGGCCGCGTCCCGCCCGCATCCCGGCCGCGGTCCCGCCGCGTCCCGGCCGGGGGAGGGCGCGGATCCGGGGAGACCTGATATGCGCCGCGCCGGGCCGGGTGCGACGTGGAAGGCACGCGCAGACGCCGCGAAATCGGCTAAGGATCGCAAATAGGCAAATCCCTCCGTCCACGGACCCGGGGCCTGTCCGGGGTCGCGGCCGTCTCACAGGTCTTTATGCTTCAGTCTGCCCAGCCGCCTCTCGCCGACAGTGCCAGCCGCGTCGACCCCGCGGACCTCCGCTGGCGCCTGCGCGGCGCGACGGCGGCGGCGCACGAGACCCTCGACCGCCGCTTCGAGACCCTCGCCGATCCCGGCGACACGCGCGCCTACCACGCCTTCCTGCGCATGAACCACGCCTGCCACGCCCTCCTCGAGGCCTGGCTCGCGCCGGTCGTCGGCCCGGCGCGGGATCCCGCGGGGCGGGCGGCGGCCCCGGCCGGCGCGGTGCCCCCGCGCCAGCCCCTCACGGCCGCCCTCGCCGCCGACCTTGCCGCCCTGGACCTCGCCCCGCTGCCCCGCGACGGGCTCGCCGATCTCGTGACCGCGCTGCCACAGGGTCTTTCCGAGGCGGCAGGTGTTCTCTATGTGCTGGACGGTTCCAGGCTTGGTGCGCGCATGATCCTCAAAGGGTGGGCGCGACAGAGTAAAGGCTTGCCTTCCACGGTGTATTTGACGGCAGCAGCGGCCAGCTCAGGGCCTGTTTTCGGCGCATTCGACGCCTTGTGCGCGCACATCGACCCGGCTGATGTCGCGCAGACCATCGTTGCTGCTCAAGCAGCTTTTAAACTATTTGAAAGGGCCAGCGCCCTGACGACCCAAGGCGAGGCATGACGGACGACCCCCAAGCCTTCTCCGTCGACCTGTCGAACTGCGACCGGGAGCCGATCCACCTCCTCGGGCGGATCCAGGCCTTCGGCTACCTCATCGCCGTGTCCATGGACTGGATGGTCCAGCACGTCTCGGCCAACATCGCCGAGATCGCCGGCCGCAGCCCCGACGACTGCCTCGGCATCCCGCTGTCCGAGCTGCTGCCCTCGCCGAGCGTCCACGACATCCGCGACCGCCTCCAGGGCCTCTCGCCCGGCGAGGGCTCGGAGCGCATCTTCGGCATCGACCTCTTCGGCAACGGCCGCCGCTTCGACCTCGCGATCCACGTCTCCGGCCACCACTCCATCGTGCTGGAGGCCGAGCCGTGCATGCCGTCCGCGACCGGCTCCGGCATCCTCGTCAAGACCATGATCGGCCGCATCGAGCGCTGCACCACCCTCGAGGCGCTCCACGTCGAGGCCGTGCGCCAGCTCCGCGCCGTCACCGGCTTCGACCGGGTCATGCTCTACCGCTTCGCCCCCGACGGCTCCGGCAGCGTCATCGCCGAGGCCGCCCGCCGCGGCATCGAGCCCTTCCTCGGCCTCAACTATCCGGCGACCGACATCCCCGCCCAGGCGCGCCGTCTCTACGTGCGCAACCGCACCCGCATCATCGCCGACGTCGGCGCCGAGACGGTCCCCGTCGTCCCCGGCGTCGACCCGGACGGCACCGTCCTCGACCTCTCGCTGTCGGTGACGCGCGCGGTCTCGCCGATCCACGTCGAGTACCTCACCAACATGGGCGTCGGCGCCTCGTTCTCGATCTCCATCGTCATCGGCGGGGAGCTGTGGGGCCTCTTCGCGCTGCACCACTACGGGCCGCGCCGCCTCTCCATGGAGCTGCGCTCCACCCTCGAGCTGTTCGGCCAGATCGTCGCCCTCGTCATCGAGGGGCGCCTCGCCAAGCAGATGCGCCTGGTGGAGGAGGCCGCCCGCAACCTCCACGACAAGGTCGTCGGCCGCCTCGTCTCCACCTCGCCCTCGCCGGACGAGCTCATCAACTTCGCCGCCGACTTCCGCGAGATGATCCCCTCCGACGGCTTCGCGGTCTGGTCGGAGGGCCGCGTGCGCACCGTCGGCACCTGCCCCTTCCCCGACGACATGCCGGGCCTCGCGCGCTTCCTCAACCGCGCCGCGGCGAGCCGCGTCTACGTCACCGACGAGATCTCCGCCGCCTATCCCAAGGCCGCCGACTTCGCCGACCGCGCCGCCGGCCTCATCGCCATCCCGATCTCGCGCACGCCGCGCGACTACCTGATCTTCTTCCGCCGCGAGCTGGTGGAGACGGTCACCTGGGCGGGCGACCCGACCCGCAAGGAGGCGAGCTACGGCCCCAACGGCCCGCGCCTGTCGCCGCGCAAGAGCTTCGAGGCCTGGCAGGAGACCGTGCGCGGCAAGTCCGCCCCCTGGAGCGCCTCGGAGCGCAAGTCCGCCGAGGCGCTGCGCGTCGCCATCCTGGAGGTGCTGCTGCGCTTCAACGAGGAGAACGAGCGCCTGCGCGAGGTCGCCTCGCAGCGCCAGGAGCTGCTGATCGCCGAGCTCAACCACCGGGTCCGCAACATCCTCGCCGTCATCCGCGCCGTGGTGCTGCAGAGCCGCGGCAGCGCCACCTCGGTGAACGACTTCGCCTCGATCATCGGCGGCCGCATCCAGGCGCTCGCCCGCGCCCACGACCAGATCACCGATTCCTCCTTCGCCGCGCAGAGCCTCGAGGGCCTCGTGCGCACCGAGGCGGAGGCCTATGTCGGCGAGAAGGCCGGCCGCTTCGAGCTCTCAGGACCCCCGGTCCTCGTCAACGCCGAGGCCTTCTCGACCCTCGCCCTCGTGATGCACGAGATGGTGACCAACTCGGCCAAGTACGGCGCGCTGTCGGACTCCACCGGCATCGTCAGCGTCGACTGGAGCCTCGACGACAACGCCGCCTGCACCATCGACTGGCGCGAGAGCGGCGGCCCGGCGGTCCAGGCGCCCACCCGCCGCGGCTTCGGCTCCACCATCATCGAGCGCTCGATCCCGCACGAGCTGGGCGGCGAGGCGACCCTCAACTGGCGCCTCAAGGGCCTCGAGGCGCGCTTCGTGCTGCCGGCGAAGGTCATCTCCATGGGCAGCCCCAACGCGGCCCCGGCGCCGGCCCAGGCCGCCGCACCCGCCTCGCCGGGCGCCCTCGCCGGCCTGACCGCGCTGCTCGTCGAGGACAACATGATCATGGCCCTCGACGCCGAGCAGATGCTCCTGGAGCACGGCCTCGGCAACGTCTTCACCGCGATGAGCCTCGCCGACGCCATGCGCATCGTCGTCGAGGAACGGCTCGACGTCGCCATGCTCGACGTGAACCTCGGCAACGAGACGAGCTTCCCCCTCATCGAGCCGCTCAACGCCAAGGGCGTGCCCTACGTCTTCGTCACCGGCTACGGCGAGACGCTCGACCTGCCGGACGAGGCCGTGCCCGGCACGATGTCCATCAAGAAGCCCTACTCCGCGGCCGACATCGTCGAGGCCCTGGCCGCGGCGGTGAGCCGGCAGGCCGGCTGAGGCGCCCTCCCGGCTCCCCGCGAGGGCGCCGCGGCCCACGGTGCGAAACATGACGCGAAACATGGTGCGACACGCCCCGTGGACCGCATGGGCGCGTCCGGAGCGGTGACGGCGGGAAAGCGGCACCGAAAGCCGTCCGGGATGCCGTCGTGATCCATCCCCGGCGCCGGTCGCCGCGCATCCTCCCCGATGCCGCACGGCTTCGCGTGAGCGAGGTCCGCCTCCGCCCCGACGGCGACCACCTCCGGCCAGCCACGATCGAAACCAAAGCCGATCGAATACGTGAAGGACGGGAACGCCTGGTCTCCGACGACGAACCGCGCATGCCGCCCGAAGCGGGAGACGTCCGTTTCGATGTCGTCCTCAAGCCGGTCGCCCATGACAGCGTCCTCCGCGAGGCCTCGGCTCGAACCTCCTAGCATCGTCCTGTCCGAGGCACCCGCGGAAGACGCTGAAGCCGGAAGCGACGGCAACGGTCCGGCGATGGACGGCACCGCGGCCGACGGCACCAGGGCGACGACGCCGGGGCCGACGACGCCGGCGGGAGGCGCGCGGCGGGGGCCAGGGTCCTGTCCGGACCGCGGGACCGGCTGTCCGGACCCGGCGCCACGGGGCTCTGGGAACGGGGCTCTAGGAACCGGGGCTGCAGGAAGGCAGGGGGCCAGGGGGACCTGAGGCCCTGAAACCACAGGTTGGGCTTTCGTCGGGGGGCCGGCCCCCCGGCGCCCGCTTCGGGCTTGTGAAGATGCTTTCCCTCCCGCTACAGCCCTCTCGCCCGGAATCCAGAAGGATCCCGGAGGGTCCCGAAGGATCCGGGGAATTCCTCCGGGCCCACGCCCCGGACCGACCGGAGAACGCCATGCACGGCACCCTCGTCACCGCTCCTGCGGGCCGCTCGCGGCGGACGCCGGGTATAGGGCGTCGCCCGCCGGAGACCCGGGCCCGCCGGCGGGAACGCCGATGAGGCGCGTCAGGGACGGCGGGCACCTCGCCTTCCTCGGCTCGCCCGGCGCCGTCGCCGATGCCGGCACGCTCTCCACCGAGGCGCTGCTCGCCCGGCTCGGCGCCAACGCCGGCAACCTGATGTTCCAGCACGCCGCGCCGCGCCTCTTCGCGCACGAGGCGCGCCACCTCACCACCCTCTCCGGGCCCGAGGCGGAGGCCGTCCTCGCGGACGCCAGGGCGCTCGTCTTCCCCGCCGCCAACCACCTGCGCCTCGGCACCGACTGGACGGGGCTCGCCAACGGCCTCGCCCGGACCGACTGCCCGCTCGTCGTCCTCGGCCTCGGCAGCCAGGCCCCGTCCGCCGACGGCGAGGCGGCCACCGTCGCGGCGCTGACGCGCGACCCGTCCGTCTCCCGCCTCGCCGCCGTCCTCGCCGAGAAGGCGGTGTTCGTCTCGGTGCGCGGGACCTTCTCGCAGCGGGTCTGCGAGGCGCTCGGGCTCACCGGCACCGAGCCGCTCGGCTGCCCCTCCCTCTTCCTCAACCCGCGGCCGGACCTCGGCCGGGCCGTCGCCTGGCGCCTCGGCAAGGCGCGCGAGAAGGGCGGCGCCGCCCGCATCGCCCTCGCCGCCGCCGCGCCCTTCGAGATCCAGGACCAGGACGAGAAGCTCGCCGCCGAGCGCGTCCTCTTCGCCGGGACGGTGCGCGGCAACGGCCTCTACGTCCAGCAGTCGGGCGGGACGGCGGCCGCCGCCATGGCGAGGGGCACCTTCGCCGAGGTGCCCCTGTCGGCGGTCCTCTCGATGCGCCGGATCCTGGCGCCGGAGATGGGCCTCGACGACTTCGTCGCCGTCATGCGCCGGCGCGGGCGCCTCTTCACCGACGCGGCGCGCTGGATCGAGGCGGTGAAGCCGTTCGACGCGGTCTTCGGCACGCGCCTCCACGGCAGCATGGCCGCCCTCGCGGCCGCGGTCCCGGGCGTCGTGGTGACGCACGATGCGCGCACCGCCGAGCTCGTCGAGACGATGGCGCTCCCCACCCTCACCCTCGCCGAGGTGGTCGCGGCCGGGCGCGTCGAGGCCATGCTGGAGCGCGTGCGCTTCGACGCCGGCCTCTTCGACGCCGGCCGCCGCCGCATCGCCGCGGGCCTCGCCGCCGCCTTCGCGCGCATCGGCCTCGCCCCCGCCGAGGACATCGCGGAGCTCGGCCGTTGACCTCGCCGGGCGACTGTGACGATCTGGCGGCCGTGGGCGCAGCAGAAGGACCGTCGGGACGCGGTCGCGCGGATCGCGGAACGGCAGAAGGCCGGACGGGAAAAGGCCTGACGAGAGAAGGCCTGACGAGAGAAGGCCGGGCGGAGAGGGTGTGATGAGTGAGCCGCTGGCCTTCATGGGAACGCCGGGATTCGTGCGCGACCCCTCCCGGTTCGACACCCCCGGCCTGCTCGCCGCGCTGGGGGCCAACTCCGGCAACCTGATGTTCCAGTACGCGGCGGCGCAGCTCCTCGCCGGCCCGCAGCGCCACATCGGCCGCTCCGAGATCCCCTACACCGATCCCGCGGCGCTCCGCGGGGCGAAGTACGTCGTCGTGCCGGCCGCCAACCACCTGCGCCTCGGCGCCGACTGGACCGGCTTCTCCAACTTCCTGGAGCGGGCCCGGCGGCCGCTGGTGGTGCTCGGCCTCGGCGCCCAGTCGCCCCGGCTCGGCGGCGAGCGCGGCACCATCGAGGCGCTGAAGGCCGACCCCCAGGTCTCCCGCCTCGCCGGCGTCATCCGCGAGCGGGCGGCGTTCGTCTCGGTGCGCGGGGCCTTCTCGCAGACGGTCTGCGCCGAGTTCGGGATCGACAACGTCGAGGTGCTGGGCTGCCCCTCCGCGCTCCTCAACCCGGACCCGGAGGCGGGCGCGGCGATGGCGGCGAAGCTCGAGGCGGCGAGGGCGAGCCCCGAGGTGCCGCTCTTCGGCCTCACCGCGGCGGCCCCCTTCGAGATCGCCCGCGAGACCGAGAAGCGGGCCCTCGAGCGCAGGCTCTTCGCCTGGCTGCGCGCCCGCGGCGGGCTCTACGTGCAGCAGTCCGGCGGGCCGGAGGCGGTCCACGCCGCGGGGCGCTCATGGCAGACGGTCCCGGCCGGCGCGCGCGGGACCATCAAGTCGGTGCTGGAACCGGGCGCGGGCGACGACGAGTTCTGGAGCTTCATGGCCCGCCGCGGCCGCTTCTACACCAGCGCGCCGGAGTGGATGAAGGAGATGGGCCAGCTCGCACTGATGCTGGGCACGCGCCTCCACGGCAACATGGCGGCGATCGCGGCCGGCACGCCCGGCGTCGTCATCGCGCACGATTCGCGCACCGGCGAGCTCGCCGAGACGATGCATCTGCCCGCCGTCGACATGGAGGCGGTGATGGCCGCGTCCTCGATCGGCGAGGTCCTGGCGGCGGTCCGCTTCGACGGCCCCGCCTTCGACGCCTGGCGCCGGCGGACCGCGGCCACCCTGGCGGACCGCATGGCCGCGCTCGGCATCGGCGTCTCGGCGCATCTGGAGCGCCTGGCGGGGGTGGCGGCCGAGCCGGCGGCCTCCTGACGGCGCCTTTTCGGGGTCCTCGTTCGCGTTCGGAAACGCCGGAGCCTCCGGCGGGCTCGGGTCCCACCAGCGATCAGGTCCCGCCTGACCGTCGAAGCCGCCGTCGCGCTGGCCCCCTGGCAGCGTCCGGGACCCGGCACAAGGGCAAGCGGCTTCGCCGGCCTCCGGCCCCTTGCGCCGGGTCCCGGACGCCGCCTTTCAGGGGGCGCGACGGCGGCTCCGACGATCAGGCTCCCGCCCCGAATTGCGTAGGCGCCGCGCGAAGGTGCCTGCGGCGCGGTCGTCGGAGAGCGCCGGGGACGGGGCGGCCTCGGGCGTGGAGCCCGGTCGGGCGACGGGTGATCTAAGTCCTTTTTTGCAAAGACGAAATGATCGTTCGGTCGATCCTGGCCCCGTGGTTGCGATCGACTTCGGGGAGATCCGTCATCCTCTTGTCTCTTCAAGTGGATTGACAGACGAGCGGCCAACAGTGGAACGTCGTTTCGAATAAACGCGCCATCAAACGAGCGCGTCATCACGGTGGAAACGGTCCAGACAAGGGCGGGGGATTTGATCGACACCAATGGTGCCGGACATGTCCGGGTCGACGGGGTGACGCTGTCCTTCGGCGGCATCAAGGCGCTGAAGAACGTGACGTTCGACGTCCGGCCCGGGGCGATCAACGCGTTGATCGGCCCGAACGGGGCCGGCAAGACGAGCCTCTTCAACTGCATCTCGGGCTTCTACCGCCCCTCCTCGGGCACGATCAGCGTGGACGGGCGGGACATCACGCGGCTGCGGCCGCCGGCGCGGGCGAAGCTCGGGCTCGCGCGCTCGTTCCAGAACATCGCGCTCTTCCGCGGCATGACGGTGCTCGACAACATCAAGCTCGGCCGGCACGCGCACATGTCGACCAACCTCTTGCAGGCGCTCGTCTATTTCGGGCCGGCCCAGCGCGAGGAACTTGCCCTGCGCGAGGAGGTCGAGCGGCGGATCATCGACTTCCTGGAGATCGACCACATCCGCCACGCCCCGGTCGCGGCGCTCTCCTACGGCCTGCAGAAGCGGGTGGAACTCGCCCGGGCGCTCGCCATGAAGCCGCGCGTCCTGATGCTGGACGAGCCGGTCGCGGGCATGAACCGGGAGGAGACCGAGGACATGGCCCGCTTCATCCTCGACGCGAAGGAGGAGTGGGGCCTCACCATCCTGATGGTGGAGCACGACATGGGCCTCGTCATGGACATCTCCGACCACGTCGCGGTCCTGAACTTCGGCGAGATCATCGCCGACGGCACGCCCGGGCGCGTGCGCGACGACCCGCACGTGACGGAGGCCTACCTCGGCTCGGGCGACCCGGCGGCGCTGATGACGCGCCTCGCCCGGGAGGCGGCCGAGTAATGGACTGGCTGTTCTTCGCCGAGGTCTCGATGGCGGGGCTGGGCTCGGGGGCGCTCCTGGCGCTGACGGCGCTCGCCTTCGTGCTGATCTACAAGGCGACGAAGATCATCAACCTCGCGGTCGGCGAGGTCCTGATGTTCGGCGGCTACCTCTACTTCGCGTTCGCGGCGGGGTGGGGCCTGCCGGCGTGGGCTTCGATCCCGCTCGCGGTGATCGGCGGCGGCGTCGTCGGCGGCATCGTCGAGCGGGGGATCATCCGGCCGATGCTGGGGGAGAACCCGATCTCGGTGTTCATGGTGACGGTGGGGCTGGGCTCGGTGCTGATCGGCCTCACGGAGCTGATCTGGGGGCCGAACCCGCGCTCGGTGCCGGCCTTCGTCCCGTCCTCGCCGGTGTTCATCGGCGAAGCCTACGTGTCGCGCAAGATCCTGGTGAGCTTCGTGGTGGCGGGGGTGGTGATCGCGCTCTTCGCGTTGCTGTTCCGCTTCTGGCGGGGCGGGGTGGCGCTCCGGGCGACGGCGACGGACCAGGCGGCGGCCTATTCGTGCGGGATCGACGTGCCGCGGGTGTTCGCGGCGGCGTGGATCCTCGGCTGCGCCACGGCGGCGGGAGCAGGGGTGCTGCTGGGCTCGATCGGCGGCCTGTCGGTGGAGATGGGCGCGTTCGGCCTGTCGGCGCTGGCGGTGGTCATCGTCGGCGGCCTCGACTCGATCCTGGGGGCGCTGATCGGCGGCCTGACGCTCGGCCTCGTCCAGTCGTGGACCAGCACCTACTGGGGCGGGGAGTACGTGAACCTCACGACCTTCTCGATCCTCCTCGCGGCCCTGGTGGTGCGCCCCTACGGCCTGTTCGGCACCCATGACATCGAGAGGCTCTAGGATGACCGGCTCCAGCGGCATCGACGCCCTTCCGGCCGGAGGGCCGCATCCTCGTCAAGGGCCGCCCGGAGCCGCGCGCGGCCGCAGAGGAGCATGGCGGGGACGGGGCGCGGCCCTTCCCGCGCCCGGCGGCGCCATCCTCGCATCGGAGCCCCGGCCATGCTGACCGGCACCGCGAAGGAGACCTACGCCGCCGACGAGGCGCTGCTGACGACGCGGCCGCACAAGCTCTGGATGGCCGCGTTCATGGCGCTGCTCGCCGTCGCGCCGTTCCTGCTCAACGACTACTGGCTCTACCTCCTGTGCCTCGCCACGATCTACGTGGCCTCGGCGACGGGCCTCAACATCCTCACCGGCTACACCGGCCTCGTCAGCCTCGGCCACGCCGCGTTCATGGCCGTCGGCGCCTACACGGTCGCCTTCCTGGAGCGGGAGACGGGACTGCCGTTCCTCCTCAACATCCTCCTGGGCGGGCTTCTGGCGGCGGCGCTGGGGGCCGTGGTGGGGCTGCCGTCGCTCCGGGTGAAGGGGCTCTACCTCGCCATCGCGACGATCGCCTTCTCGTTCATCCTCCACTTCGTCTTCGTGCACTTCGAGGGGGTGACGGGGGGCAACCGCGGCATCAACGTCGCCCCGGCGACGATCTTCGGGCACGAGCTCTCCACCTACTTCGACCTCTACTACGTGATCATGCCGGTCACGGTGCTGCTCGTCCTGGGGGCGGCGAACCTCTTCCGCACCCGCATCGGGCGGGCCTTCATCGCGATCCGCGACCGGGACATCTCGGCCGAGGTGCTGGGCATCCCGCTGCTGCGCTACAAGCTGATGAGCTTCGCCGTCGCCGCCTTCTACGCCGGCGTCGCGGGCGGGCTGTGGGCCTACTTCTTCCGCCTCGTCACGCCCGAGACGTTCCCGCTGCTGACCTCGATCTTCCTGCTCGCGGCGATCATCGTCGGCGGCATGGGGACGATCCTGGGCGGCATCATCGGCGCCGTCTTCATGACGCTGACGCCCGAGGCGCTGCGCGTCGTCGTCGATATCCTGTCGCTCTTCGTCGACAACGCGGCGGGCGTGCTGTCGCCGATCCGCACCGTCGTCTTCGGCGGCCTCATCATTCTCTTCCTGGTGTTCGAGCCTCAGGGGCTCGCCGAGATCATCCAGCGCATGCGCCGTTTCCTGCAGCTCTGGCCATACAAGCGATAAGGGGAGGACCAACCATGAACCGCATGATCGGAGCCATTCTCGGCACCGCGCTCTTCGCCCTGCCGGCGGCGGCGCAGGACGAGATCGTCTACGGCGGCTCGCTGCCGCTGACCGGCGTCTTCGCCTTCGCCGGCGAGGAAGGCGTGAAGGGCATCGCCGACTACATCGACATCGTCAACGAGCAGGGCGGCATCGCCGGACGCAAGGTGCGCTTCGAGTACGAGGACACCGGCTACCAGGTGAACCAGTCCATCGCCGTCTTCAACAAGCTGACCAGCCAGTACCCGGTCTCGCTCTACTACGGCGACTCCACCGCCTTCGCGAAGACGATCGCGCCGGAGCTCGAGCGCATGAAGACGATGATCGTCGGCGGCGCCTCCTTCGCCTCGGAGATCAACGACCCGGTCAAGTTCCCGTACCAGTACATGGCCGGGCCCGACTACGGCGAGATGGTCGGGATCCTGATGGAGTACATCGCCAGGGAGACGCCGGGCGCCAAGGTCGTGCTCGTCAACTCCGACACCGAGTTCGGGCGCGACCCGATCGCGGCCTCGCGCGCCGCAGCCGAGCGGCTGGGGCTGAACATCGTCGAGGAGATCGTCACCGCCCCGGGCTCGGTCGACGTCTCCACCGAGGTGCTGAAGCTGCGCCGGGCGCGGCCGGACTACACGATCTTCCACGGCTACGTCCTGTCGCCGCTGCCGGAGTTCATGTCCCAGGCCCGCGAACTGGGCCTCGAGACCAAGTTCATGGGGACCTTCTGGTCGATGGACGCCTCGATCTGGCGCTCGGTCGGCGCGCCGGCGGACGGCTTCATGGGCGTGATGCCCTACCGCTACTACGACGACGAGGCCGAGAACGCGCCCATGCTCGAGGAGATCCGCAAGCGCCGGCCGGAATACCAGGCGTCCTACTACACGCAGGGCTTCCTCTCCGCGATGCTCGCCCTCGAGGCCACCAGGCGCGTCCTGGAGAAGGGCGAGGCGCTGAACGGCGACACCCTCAAGGCCGCCCTCAACACCATCGAGGACTTCGACACCGGCGGCATCATCGGCGTGCCGATCTCCGTGCCGGGCAACTCGGTCCCGGTCGGGCGGATCTACCGGTTCGACGCCGCCAGCAGCCACATGGAGCCGGTGAGCGACTGGATCACGCTCGAGCCGAAGACCGGCACCAGGGACTGAGGCCGTGCTGGCCCCGACGCCGGCCGAGGCGCCGATCCTGTCGGTCGAGAACATCGAGGTCGTCTACAACGACACGATCCAGGTCCTGCGCGGCCTCTCGCTCCACGTGCCGCGGGGACAGGTGGTGGCGCTGCTCGGCTCCAACGGCGCCGGCAAGTCGACGACGCTGAAGGCGATCTCCGGGCTCCTGGGGCTCGAGAACGGGGCGGTGACGGCCGGGCGCATCCTCTTCGACGGGGCGCCGACCGGCGCGGAGGCCCCGCACGCCCTGGTGCGCCGCGGCCTCTTCCACGTGATGGAGGGGCGGCGCGTCTTCGAGGACCTCACCGTGGAGGAGAACCTCACCGCGGCGACCTTCGCCCTGTCGGGGCGCGGCGTGAAGGCGGCCTCGTTCGACCTCGTCTACGAGTATTTCCCGCGGCTTCACGAGCGGCGGCGCGGACGGGCGGGATACCTCTCCGGCGGCGAGCAGCAGATGCTGGCGATCGGGCGCGCGCTCGTCGCCAGCCCCAAGCTGATCCTCCTCGACGAGCCGTCGCTGGGGCTCTCGCCGATCCTGGTGGAGGAGATCTTCGCCATCATCGCCCGGATCAACCGGCAGATGGGCGTCTCCATGGTGCTGGTGGAGCAGAACGCGGCCGTCGCCTTCGCGATCGCCCACACCGGCTACATCATGGAGACGGGCAAGGTGCAGATCGACGGGCCGGTCGAGCGGCTCGCCCGGGACGAGGACGTGCGCGAGTTCTACCTCGGCACCGGCGGCGGCGAGGGCCGCAGGAGCTACCGCGACGTGAAGCACTACAAGCGGCGCAAGCGGTGGCTGTCGTGAGGGCGCGAACGGGGGCCGCACCGGGGCGGGAGGCCGTGCCGCGAAGGCGAGGGGGCGTTCCCCCCCTCGCGCTCCCCTCCGTCTCGCCGACGGGCAGGGGTCCGGATCAGACGGCCGCTGCGCGCCCGGCTGTTCCGGTCCCCTGCTTCGAGGCTCTGCCGGGCCGCGGGCGCGTCAAGGGTGAAGGCTTCGCCCGCTTCGCGCCCTTGACCCGCCCGCGGCCCGGCGCAAGCACGCCGCCGCCGTGCCGTCCCGCACGGCCCGACGGGAGATCCGCGCGATGACCCCGCCCGGGCTGACCCTCCCGCAGATGCTGCTGCGGCAGGCCGGGACGCACCCCGACCGCGTCGCCATCCGCCAGAAGGACTTCGGCATCTGGGCGCCGACCACCTGGCGCGGCTACGCCGAGCGCGCCGAGGCGGTCGGCGCCGGGCTCGCCGCCATCGGCCTCCCGCCGGAAGGACACGTCGCCGTCCTCTCCGAGAACCGCATCGAGTGGGTGCTCTCCCAGCTCGGCGCCGCCATGCTGCGGGCGATCACCGTCGGCGTCTATCCGACCAGCCCCCACCCGGAGGTCGGCTACGTCCTGGAGCACTCCGACAGCCAGATCGTCGTCTGCGAGGACCAGGAGCAGGTCGACAAGGTGCTCGAGGAGCGCCACCGCCTGCCGGCGCTGAAGCGCATCGTGGTGGTCGAGACCAAGGGGATGCGCGCCTACCCGGCCGACCTCGTGATCGCCTTCGACGCGCTCGAGGAGATGGGGCGGGCCCACCTCGCCGCCGACCCCGCCATGCTCCGGGCCGGGCTGGAGCGGCAGAGCCTCGATGACGTCGCCCTGATGATCTACACCTCCGGCTCCACCGGACGGCCCAAGGGCGCGATGCTCACCTATCGCAACCTGCGCGCCCAGGCGATCGCGGCGACCGGCGTGCTGGGGCTGACCGCCGCCGACACGCACCTCTCCTACCTGCCGCTCTGCCACGTCGCCGAGCAGATCGTCACCACCATGGCGCCCATCTACGTCGGCTCGCAGGTGAACTTCGGCGAATCCCTGCGCACCGTGCAGGAGGACCTGCGCGAGCTCGCCCCCACCATCTTCCTCGGCGTGCCGCGCATCTGGGAGAAGCTGCACGCCGCGATCCACATCCGCATGGTCGAGGCCGGCGGGATCCGCAAGCGCCTCTACGACGCCGCGCTCGCCGCCTGCGCCTCCTTCGCGACCGTCCCGCGCGAACGGCGGACGGCCGGCCAGAGGCTCACCGCCGCGCTCTGGTACGTCCTCGTCTTCCGCGGCCTGCTGCAGTCGATCGGCCTCTCGCGCGCCCGCATCGCCATGACCGGCGCGGCCCCCATCTCGCCGCGCATCGTCGCCTACTTCCGCACCATCGGCGTGCCGCTCGTCGAGGTCTACGGCGCCACCGAGACCTCCGGCATCGTCCTCGGCCAGCGGCGCGGGACGCTCCTCGCCGGCTCCGTCGGCGTGCCGATCGAGAACGCCGCGGTGCGCCTCGGCGAGGACGGCGAGATCCTCGTGAAGGGCGAGGTCGTCTTCGCCGGATACTACAGGAACGAGGCCGCGACGGCCGCCGCCGTCCGCGACGGCTGGCTCCACACCGGCGACGTCGCCCGCGTCGAGGATGGCCAGTACCTCATCGTCGACCGCCTCAAGGACATCATGATCACCGCCGGCGGCAAGAACCTCGCCCCGTCCGAGATCGAGAACGCCATGAAGGCGAGCCCCTACATCAAGGAATGCGTCGTCATCGGCGAGAAGCGCAGGTTCGTCGCCGCCCTCATCCAGCTCGACTTCGACACCGTCGCCCAGTGGGCCGAGGAGCAGCGCCTCGCCTACACCACCTTCCGGAGCCTTGCCGAGATGCCGGCCGTGCGCGACCTCATCGCCGCCGAGGTGGACGCGGCCAACGCCGCGATGGCCCCCGTCGCCCGGGTGCGCCGCTTCCACCTCCTCGCCAAGGAGCTCGACCACGACGACAACGAGGTGACCGCCACCATGAAGGTCCGCCGCGCCAACATCACCGAGAAGTACGCCGAGGAGATCGAGCGGCTGTACCGGGCCGCCTGAGGCGCTCCGGCCGGGCGGGTCCGGCCGGGAGGTCAGCCGCGGCGCGCGGGCTCCAGCGTCTCGGCGTGGAGGACCGTCGAGGCGCTGTCGAGGAGGCGCACCGTCATGACGCCCGTCGCCCCCTCGATCTCCACCTCGCCGAAGAACTGGAGGCCCATCGAGGGCGGCAGGTTCACCCCCTGGTCCGGGCCGGGGGCCTTCACGAACCTCGCCTCCGGGCCGAACGTCATGTCGAGCGCGTTGGGGCCGAAGGTGCCGGCGTGGATCGGCCCGGAGACGAACTCCCAGAACGGCTCGAAGTCCTGGAAGGCGGCGCGGTCGGGCGAATAGTGGTGCGCGGCCGTGTAGTGCACGTCCGCCGTCAGCCACACCACGTTGTCGATCCCGCCCCGCCGGATGAACGACAGGAGCCCGGCGAACTCCAGCTCGCGCCCCTTCGGC
This sequence comes from Acuticoccus sediminis, assembly GCF_003258595.1. Lineage (NCBI taxonomy): Bacteria > Pseudomonadati > Pseudomonadota > Alphaproteobacteria > Hyphomicrobiales > Amorphaceae > Acuticoccus > Acuticoccus sediminis. The sequence goes on along the minus strand of NZ_QHHQ01000012.1, from coordinate 34,326 downwards.
GCCCCGTCCTCGCCGTTCGCGACCGCCTCGACCCCCGCCTTCGCCCGCCAGTCGTCCCACACCACGAGGCCGATCGGCATGTCGCACGCGATCACCTTCCAGGTGGCGGTGGAGGCCGCCAGCGCCCGCTTCAGCCACGCGAGCTGCGCCGCGCCGAGGATGCGCGCCTCCGGCGTCGGCGCGGTCTCCAGCGACGGCCCGTTCGGACCGCGATAGCTGCGCAGGTCGAGGAAGAAGACGTCGAGGAGCGGGCCGTGGCGGATCACGCGGTAGATCCGCCCCGGCGCTCCCGGCGTGCGGCGGATCGGCGTCATCTCGTGGAAGGCGCGCCGCGCCCGCGCCGACAGCCGGGCGACGGACGTCTCCGTGTAGCGCCCGTCCGCCGACAGGTCCTTGCCCGGCGACCAGTTGTCGACGACCTCGTGGTCGTCCCACTGGAAGAAGGTCGGCACCGCCGCGTTGAAGGCGCGCAGGTTGGCGTCGAGCAGGTTGTAGGTCCACTGGCCGCGGAACTCGTCCAGCGTCTCGGCGACCTTCGCCTTCGCCGGCGTGACGAGGTTGCGCCAGACCGTCCCGTCGGCCAGCGCCACGGTCTCCCGCAACGGGCCGTCGGCGTAGACCGTGTCGCCGGAGTGGATGAAGAAGTCCGGCGCGCGGGCCGCCATCGCGGCGTAGGTCAGCATGCCGCCGCGGGCCTCGTCGATGCCCCAGCCCTGGCCCACGGTGTCGCCCGACCAGACGAACTTCACCGACCGGCGCGAGGCGGGCGCGGTGCGGAACCGCCCGGTGACCGGCTCGGAGACGGCGTTGACGTCCGACAGGTCCCGGGCGACGGCGCGCCAGACGATCTCCTGGTCCGCCGGCAGGCCCGTGAGGAGGCACTTCACGGCGAAGTCCGTCTCCGGCAGCGCGGCGACGGCCGGGAGCCGGACGGCGTCCGCGAAGCTCGCGGTGGTGGCCCACTCGAACTCGACCAGGGAGGGCCGGTCCGCGCGTGTCCAGGCCACCCCCGACCCGGCGTCGACGTCGCCGGACTGGACGCCGCAAGGGAGCGCCGGGCGGGCGCCGGCGCCGCGCACGAGGGCCGGCATCGCCAGCGCGCCGGAGGCGAGCGCCAGGCTCGACAGCGTCGTCCGCACCAGGACGCTGCGGCGGGTCGGTGTGGCGGGCGGAGCGGCCATCGCGGTCATCCTTCGGCGGCGGGCCGGTCGTCTCGCCGGCGCCCGCAGGGTGGCCGAAGCCGGCCTCCGGGTCATGCCCGCCGCAGCGTCTTTTCGCAGCACGCCGTCACGGCCCGGTGCGGGCCGCCCGCGGACGGGCGAGCATTCCGTGACCCCCGTCACAGCGGCCGGACCGGGAGGGGAGCACGGTCCGGCCACCCGAGGAAAGGCAAGCAGGGAGGACAGCAAGGACAGCCGGGACGGTGGATCCGGCGGCGGGCCCCGCCCCGTCTTCGACACCCACGACGTCCATGCAGGCCACGGGGACGCGGGCGGCGCGATCGGCGCGATCGCCGGCGCGCGTGAGCCCGGCGAACGGCGCCGGCGGCATCTTCGACTTCGACGGTACGGGCGTCGTGCGGCCCTCCGCCGGCGTGGCCACGGGGCCGCCCGGGCGGCCGGCCGCTCCGTGACCCCGGCCTTTCCGATCCATCCACGGCCCCGCGGCCATCCGGCACCGGGGCCTGCGGCCGCGGCGGTCCGTCCGCCGGACCCGCCGTCCCGGCCGGGCGCCCTGCGCGCTCTCCCGGCGCCGGCCGCTGCCCCTTCACCGTCTCGAGCGCCGGTCGCGAGGCGACCGCCTCCGAGGAGGAAACATCATGCAAGACAATCGCTTCGAACAGAGCCTGAACAGGGTTCGGCGGCCGCACCAGCTGGCGCTCCTCGACGTGATGGACACCGCCCATCTTGTCCAGCTCTGGTTCCTCGACCACGGCTACGCGGCCGAACCCGAGCACGTGATCGCCATGACCAGGCTGATCCTCGACCGCGAGGCGGTCCAGGGCCGGGCCGGTCAGGACAGGGCTGCTCAGGACAAGGCCGCTCAGGACAGGGCGGTTGGGGACAAGGCGGTGCGCGGCGGGTGACCGGGCGCCGTCCCCCCCCGGTCCCGCGCCGTGCCCGGGGACAGTCCCGCCCGAGGCGGGTTTCCGGCGCCGGACCGCCGCGGCCGGACTTTCCTTGGGGGCACGGCGCGGTCTATGCGTTGGCTCCAATCGGCGAGCGCCTCCCGCGGTGGGGGAGGCCGCACGACAAGCATCGCCGCGGAGGGAGGACCGATATGATCAAGTTCACGGGCGCGAAGGCGCTCATCGTTGCGCTCGGCCTGGCGGGGGCGATGTCCGTCCCGGCGGCCATTCCGGCGATGGCCCAGGGGTTCCCCGAGCGCGAGCTCCTGGGCGTCGTGATGTGGGGCGCGGGCGGGGCGACCGACACCGTCGCCCGGGCGGTGAACCCGGCGGCGGAGGCCGCGCTCGGCAAGCCCATCGTGGTGCTCAACAAGTCGGGCGGGGCAGGGGCCATCTCGACCGCCTACGTCAACGCCGCCCCGGCGGACGGCTACACCTTCCTCTACGGCGCGGAGAACCCGCAGCTCCACCCGGTGATGGGGGTCTCGCCGCTCGACTATTCGCAGTTCGTGCCGATCAACATCCTCGGCCGCGGCGTCGCGGTGATCGTGGTCCCGGCCGGCTCCGGGTACGACACCATGGAGGCGCTGCTGCAGGACATCGCGGCGCGTCCGGGCGAGGTGAAGATGGGCTCGACCGGCCCCGGCGGCCTGCCGTCGACCGTCGGCGCCCTGATCGCCAACGCGACCGACTTCGAGGTCACCGCGATCCCGTTCGACGGCGAGGGGCCGGGCCTCACCGCGATGCTGGGCGGCGAGGTGGACTTCATGCCGTCGGGCATCTCCGCCGCGGCCGAGCAGATCAAGGCCGGCAACATGAAGGCGCTCGCGGTCGTCAACACCGAGCCGGTCGGCCAGCTCCCGGACGTGCCGGCGATCACCGACGCGCTGCCGGACATGGCGGCCTACCTGCCGTGGGGGCCGTTCTACGGCGTGTTCGTGAAGAAGGGGACGCCGGACGACGTCGTCGCGACCCTCACCGAGGCGTTCGCCAAGGCCGCCGGGGACGCCTCGTTCCAGGAGCTGATGGCGAACCGCGGCAACGTGGTGATGTCGATCTCTGGCGACGAGGCGCGCAGCTTCCTCGACCAGTGGCAGCGCGTCACCGCGTACGCCCTGAAGGACACGGGCGCGGCGAAGGTCGACCCGGAGTCGCTCGGCATCCAGCGCCCCTAACGCGCGGGGCGGGGCGGTCCGTTCCACCGCCGCCCACCTTTGCCGCCGCCTTCGTCCCGGGGTTGTCAGCTGACAACCCGCCATCGAGGCGCGGCGGCCCCCGCCGGCCCCGCCGATCCGCGCCGCCGCGCGGATCGGCACCGTTCAAGGCGAGGTCCGCCGTCGCGGGCCCCGCGGCCAGCCATCGCTGAAGACCGACGGAAGCCGGAGCGTCTCCGGCCTCACGCCCTCGCAGCGCAACCGAGGCGACCATGACCGATCCCGAACACGACATCGCCGAAGGCGCCCCGCACGGGCCCCGTCCCGTGCAGCCGGGGGAGCGCTGGTTCCTGCTGGCGCTCACCGTCTTCTCGGCGCTGGCGCTCTGGCAGTCCTACGGGATCTCCGGCTTCACCTCGGCCTCGGGGCCGGGTGTCTTCCCGATGCTCGCCGCGGCGACGATGCTGGCGACGGCGCTCGGCCTCACGCTGGCGCGCCTCGCCAGGGCCGGCGCCGGTCCGCGCGGGCTGGCGGGCCTCGCCTGGATCGTGCCGCCGCGGACCGGGCTCTTCCTCGTCTTCGTGCTCGGCTTCGTGCTGCTGGTCCCGCGGCTCGGCTTCATGGTGGCGGCGGGTCTCTTCCTGTTCGCGTCGATCGCGGTGAACTGGCGCCGCGGCGTGCCGGCGTCGGCGGCCGTCACGGCGGTGGTGCTCCTCCTCGTGTGGCTGGTCTTCCGTGTCGCGTTCCAGGTGGTGCTCCCGTCCGGGACGCTCTGGACGTCCGTGTTCTGAGGCCCGGCGATGGACGTTCTGCTGCAAATCCTGGGTCCGATCCTCGATCCGTGGACGCTCGCGCTGGTCGCGGCGGGGACCTTCGCGGGCATCTACGTCGGTGCCATCCCCGGCCTCTCGGTGACGATGGCGACGTCGATCCTCATCTCCTTCACCCACGCGTGGGACGTGAACGAGGCGCTCGCCCTGATCGCCGGCGTCTACGTCGGCGGCGTCTACGGCGGCTCGCGCACGGCGATCCTCCTCAACATCCCCGGCGCGCCGTCGGCCGTCGCGACCGCGCTCGACGGCTATCCGCTCGCCCAGCGCGGCGAGGCGGGGGCCGCCATCGGCCTCACCACGGTGATGAGCGTCATCGGCGGCATGATCGGCGTCGCGGCGCTCGCCCTCTTCGCGCCGCCGATCAGCCAGTTCGCGATCCTCTTCCAGTCGCGCGACTACCTGCTGCTGGGGCTGATCGGCATCCTGCTCGTCGGCTCCCTGTCGGGCGACTTCACCCGGGGCGCCTTCGCGGGGGCGCTGGGGGTGCTCATCGGCATGGTCGGCCTCGACCCGATGACCGCGCAGGGCCGCTTCACCTTCGGCACCATCCACCTGATGGGCGGCATCCACTACGTGGTGGCGATGATCGGCTTCTTCGGCGTCGCCGAGGCGCTGATGCAGCTGCGCGACATCAACCTGCCGGCGGTGAAGCAGAACGTGTCGAGGATCGTCCCCGCATGGCGCGACGTGCGGCGCTATCTGGGGCTCGCGATCCGCTCCTCGGGCATCGGCACGCTGATCGGCGCGCTGCCGGGGACGGGCGGGGACATCGCCGCGCTGCTCGCCTACGACCAGGCCAAGCGCACCGTGAAGAACCCGGAGGTGCCGTTCGGCCAGGGGGCGAAGGAGGGCCTGGTGGCGCCCGAATCGGCCAACAACGCGGCCGTCGGCGGCGCCTTCATCCCGATGCTGACGCTCGGCATCCCGGGCGACGCGGTGACCGCGGTGATCATCGGCGCGCTCTTCATCCACGGCCTGAAGCCGGGGCCGCTCCTCATCACCGAGACGCCCGACCTCTTCCGCTTCATCGTCGGCGCGCTGGTGCTCGCGAACGCCTTCCTGCTGGTGTTCGGCCTCACCGGGGTGCGCGTCTTCGCCAAGGTGATCGAGTGCCCGAAGGCGGTGCTGGTGCCGCTCATCGTGGTGCTGTCGGCGGTCGGCGCGTACGCGATCCAGAACAACCCGGTCGACATCGTCTGGATGCTGGGCTTCGGCGTCCTCGGCTACGCGATGAAGCTCTACGGCTTCCCCGTGGCGCCGGTGATCCTGGGCGTCATCCTGGGGCCGATGATGGACGCCAACTACCGCCGCGCGATGATCGGCGCGCGGGGGGATCCGCTCGTCTTCCTGTGGGATTTCGTGTCCCACCCGATCTCGCTGGGGCTCTCGGTCGCCTTCGTGGCGATGCTCGCGCTGCAGCTCAGGGGCCCGCGCAAGGCCGCGTAGGACCGTTCACCGCACCGCGCTCCCCTCGCGCGGCGCCGACGCAATCCGGGGCGGGAGCCTGATCGCCGGAGCCGCCGTCGCGCCCCCTGAAAGGCAGTGTCCGGGAGCCGGTGCAAGGGGCCGGAGGCCGGCGAAGCCGCTTGCCCTTGCGCCGGCTCCCGGACGCTGCCAGGGGGCAAGCGCGACGGCGGTTCCGGCGGTCGGGCGGGACTTGATCGCTGGTGGGACCCGAGCCCGCCGGAGGCTCCGGCGGTCCCGATCAGGTGTCCCTGGAACGGCCGGTCAGCCTTCCGGGGACCCGGCGAGGCGGGCGAGGACGACGTCGAGCGACTGCGTCCAGTGCGGCATGGCGATGCCGTAGCGCTCGGCGAGGCGCGTGCCGTCGAGGCGGGAGTTGGCCGGGCGCGTCGCCGGGGTCGGGTAGTCGGCGGTGGTGATCGCCTTCACCGTCGGCGGCTCGGGGAGGCTGGCGACGATCGCGCGGGCGAAGTCGCACCAGGTGGTGTCGCCGCGGCCGGCGACGTGGACGATCTCGCCGCCGTCCGGCCAGGCCGCGCTCTGGCGGGCGAGGGCGAGGAGGGCGTCGGCGATGTCGAGGGCGCTCGTCGGGTTGCCGTGCTGGTCGGCGACGACCGTCAGGGTGTCCCGCTCGGCGCCCACGCGCAGCATGGTCTTCACGAAGTTCTTGCCGAACGGGGAGTAGACCCAGGCGGTGCGGGCGACGAGGGTCCTGCCGCCGGCGGCGCGCACGGCGGCCTCGCCCTCCGCCTTGGTGCGCCCGTAGGCGCTCTGCGGCGCGATGGGGTCGTCCTCGCGGTAGGGCCGGTCGAGCGTCCCGTCGAACACGTAGTCGGTGGAGATGTGGATGAGCGGCACGCCGTCGGCCGCGCAGCGCTCGGCGAGGCGGCCCGGACCGGTCGCGTTGAGGGCGCGGGCGGCGTCCTCGTCGCTCTCGGCGGCGTCGACGGCGGTGTAGGCGGCGGCGTTGACGACGACGTCGGGCGTCGCCGCGTCGAACGCGCGGGCGAGGGTGTCGGGCGCCGCGAGGTCGATCTCGGGGCGGCCGAGGGCCGTCACCGTGTCCCCGTCGGCCCGCTCCACCAGCGCGCGTGCGACCTGCCCGGAATGGCCGATGACGAGAACCTTCATGGCGTGCCTAGAAGCTGACGGGACCGAGGTCCTTGAGGAGGGGGAGCACCTTGTCCTTCTCGGAGAGCAGGATCTCTGCCTCCGGGCCCCAGTCGATCCCGAGCTCGGGGTCGTCGTAGCGGATGCCCCGCTCGCTGGCGCGGTCGTAGAAGCCGTCCACCTTGTAGCAGACCTCGGTGTCCGGAACGAGGGTTCGGAAGCCGTGCGCGAAGCCGCGCGGGACGAGGAGCTGCGCGCCGTTCTCGGCGGAGAGCTCGGCCGAGACCCACTGGCCGTAGGTGGGCGAGCCCTCGCGGATGTCGACCGCGACGTCGATGATCGCGCCGACGACGACCCGCACCAGCTTGGCCTGGGCGTAGGGGGCCACCTGCAGGTGGAGGCCGCGCACCGTGCCCGCCTTGCGCGACAGGCTCTGGTTGTCCTGCACGAAGTCGAGCGTGATGCCGTTCTTTTCGAGGGTGCGGGCGTTCCAGGTCTCCTGGAACCATCCCCGGTCGTCTTCGAAGCGCTTCGGCTGAAGGAGGATGACGTCCGAAATTCTGAGCGGGGTGCAGTCCACGGGAAGCCCTTCGTACGTGCCTGGTCCCGCTATAGAGCAACGCGCCAGCGGGGTAAACGCATTCACGGTCAGGACTTTGCCGCCACACGAGCGGCGTCTCCGGGGGGCCGCGCCGCCCGTCCCCGGGGGCCGGCGGGGACTTGACGGGAGCAATTGTTTCGATAGATCTAGAAATATGGAAAAGTCACAGGCCATCACCGCCCTGTCCGCCCTCGCCCAGGAGTCGCGGCTCGACATCTACCGCCTCCTCGTCGAGGTCGGGCCGGACGGACTCGCCGTCGGCCAGATCGGCGAGCGGCTCGGCGGCATGGCCTCCGCCACCCTCTCCTTCCACCTGACGCAGCTGCGCCAGGCCGGCCTCGTCAGCGTCCGCCGCGACGGACGGTCGATGATCTACGCCGCCCGCTACGAGGCCATGAACGGCCTCGTCGCCTACCTCACCGAGAACTGCTGCCGGGAAAGCGGCGCCGCCTGCGACGTCGCCGCCCCCCGTTGCGACACCGTCTTCACCCCCTCCTGAGCGGGATCCCGATCCTATGAAGCGCCTCCACGTCCACGTGTCCGTGACGGACCTCGACCCCTCCATCCGCTTCTACTCGACCCTCTTCGCGGCCGAGCCGACCGTCGTGAAGAGCGACTACGCCAAGTGGATGCTCGACGACCCGCGCGTGAACTTCGCCATCTCCGCCCGCGGGCGGGAGGGCGGGGTCGAGCACCTCGGCATCCAGGTCGAGACCAGGGCGGAGCTCGCCGACGTCTACGCCCGCCTGGAAGAGGCCGGCCGGCCGGTCCTGGAGGAGGGCGAGACCGTGTGCTGCTACGCCCGCTCGGAGAAGGCCTGGGTCGCCGACCCGCAGGGCGTCTCCTGGGAGACCTTCCTCACCAGCGGCGAGAGCGTCGACTACGGCGACAGCGTCGACCTCGGCCCGATCCGCCACCCCGCCGACGCCGCCGACCCGGCCGGGCCGCGGAGCGGAGGCTGCTGCGGCCCCGCGCCCGCCGTCCCGGAGCCGGCCTGCTGCGGCCCCGCCCGGGAGGCGGCGTGCTGCGGGACGGGAGCCGCGTCGTGAGCGTCACGATCTACCACAACCCCGCCTGCGGGACCTCCCGCAACGTCCTCGCGATGATCCGCAACAGCGGCGAGACGCCCGAGGTGATCGAGTACCTGAAGACCCCGCCGAGCCGGGAGACCCTCGTCGACCTCGTCGCCCGCACGGGCCTTCCCGTGCGCGACGTCATCCGCCGCAAGGGCACCCCCTACGACGAGCTCGGCCTCGACGACCCGAGCCTCTCCGACGACGCGCTGATCGACGCGATGATCGCCCACCCGATCCTCATCAACCGGCCGATCGTGGTGACGCCCCTCGGCGTCAGGCTGTGCCGCCCGTCCGAGACGGTGCTCGAGATCCTGCCGGCGCCGCAGCAGGGCGCCTTCGCCAAGGAAGACGGCGAGACGGTCGTGGACGCCGCCGGGCGCCCGGTGAAGCCGTGAGCAGCGACATCGCCGGCGGCGGCGTCGCTGCCCCGTCCCCGGCTCCCGGCCCCGCCGCGACGGCGCCCCGGGAGGGCGCCCGGCTGGGGGTCTTCGAACGCTATCTCACCCTGTGGGTGGCGCTCTGCATCGTCGCCGGCATCGTCCTCGGCCGGCAGGCGCCGGGCCTGTTCGAGGCGGTCGGCAACGCGACCCTCGCCGAGGTCAACATCCCCGTCGCGGTCCTCGTGTGGCTGATGATCGTGCCGATGCTCCTGAAGATCGACCCCGCCGCGCTCGGCGAGGTCGGCCGGCACTGGCGCGGCATCCTCGCCACCGTCGGCGTCAACTGGCTCGTCAAGCCGTTCTCGATGGCGCTGCTGGGCTGGCTCTTCGTCGGCGTCATCTTCCGCCCCTTCCTGCCGGCCGACCAGATCGACTTCTACATGGCCGGCCTCATCCTGCTGGCGGCCGCGCCCTGCACCGCGATGGTCTTCGTCTGGTCCGGCCTCGTCGACGGCGAGCCGCACTTCACCCTGAGCCAGGTCGCCCTCAACGACGTCATCATGGTGTTCGCCTTCGCGCCCATCGTCGGCCTGCTCCTCGGCCTGTCGGCGATCGTCGTGCCGTGGGACACGCTGGTGCTGTCGGTCGTCCTCTACATCGTCGTGCCGGTGGTGGCGGCCCAGCTCTGGCGCCGCGCGATCCTGGCGCACGGCGGCGCCGCGGCGCTCGCCTCCACCCTGCGGCGGCTCGGCCCGCTCTCGCTCGCCGCCCTGCTCCTGACCCTCGTCATCCTGTTCGGCCTGCAGGGCCGGGCGATCCTGGAGCAGCCGGCCGTCATCCTGATGCTCGCCGTGCCGATCCTGGTGCAGGTCTACTTCAACGCCGGCCTCGCCTACTGGCTGAACCGCCGCCTCGGCGTCGCCTGGTGCGTCGCCGGACCCTCGGCGCTGATCGGCGCCAGCAACTTCTTCGAGCTCGCCGTGGCAACGGCCATCGCCCTCTTCGGCTTCCAGTCGGGCGCCGCCCTCGCGACCGTCGTCGGCGTCCTGGTGGAGGTGCCGGTGATGCTCTCGGTCGCCGCCATCGTGCGCCGCTCGCGCGGCTGGTACGAGCGCGGCGCGGCGCACCGGGCGGCGGCGTAGCTTCCCCCGGGACGACGGCGCAGACGAGGGCGCGGACGAGGGCGCCGGCCCTCCCCGGGACCGCCGGAGCCTCCGGCGGGCTCGGGTCCCACCAGCGATCAAGTCCCGCCTGACCGCCGGAACCGCCGTCGCGCTTGCCCCCTGGCGGTGTCCGGGACCCGGCGCAAGGGCAAGCGGCTTCGCCGGCCTCCGGCCCCTTGCACCGGCTCCCGGACACCGCCGTTCAGGGGGCGCGACGGCGGCTCCGGCGATCAGGCTCCCGCCCCGGATTGCGTCGGCGCCGCGCGAGGAGCGCCGGGGAAGGGGAGCGCTCTGCGCGGGCGAATCCCGCCGGGCGTCCGCCTCTCGGCGGCATGGGGCAGGCGGACCTTATATCGCGGCCCGAACCCGGCGTCCGGCCGGGCGAATGCCCCTGTTGCGGAGGGATTGGGGCGACCGGAAGGCCATCCGCGGCCCGGCCCGGATCGGAATAGGCCCGGAATCGGCAGGACCTTCGCTTACTTCACAACCTTGTGAAACGAATTTATTCTTGAGCTGTGCGAGAAATAGGCCACCCCCTCCAAGGTATTTCCTCCCGGATCCCGAGTCGAGAATATGTCTTTCCTCCTCCGGCGACCGGGAAAACCGGTCTTCCCCAGGCCGGGTACAAGCGATCGTGAACTGTACTGCTCGATCCCGCCGGAAATTCACTGGAGGCAAGGTCTTTCTTATGACATAGCCCCGGGCGCACCGCGCGCCGTTCGGCGATCCGGCCGGTCGATCCCTCCGGTCTTGCCGATCCGACCGGCGGAACGACGGCGCCCGCCCGGACCGGAGCCGCGCTCCGGAACCGGCGGCGAGTGCGTTGATTTTGTGACGAAGCTATTGCTGGAGAGACCCTGATGGCCCTCGCGCCCCGCCTGAACGACCGTGGAGGGAGAGCCTCCGCCAACGAGGGCAACATCATCGATCAGGGCGTCGTCTGGGAAGCCTTCACCCGCCAGGCGCCCAAGATGCTCGTCTCGCGCATGCAAGACCACATCGTCGAAACCTCCGACGGCGCCCTCCACATGGCGATCAACCTCGGCCCCGAGCGCGGCCTGACGCTCTTCACCAGCATCGACAACGGCGCCTCCTGGGACGTCACCGGCCACTTCGACGACTTCCACACCCTCGGCTCGTCCGACCTGCGCCTCGTCGAAGGCGAGGACGAGCTGATGATCGTCTACACCAACGACACCAACGGCATCACCACCGCCACCCTCGACTACGACGAGGCCGACGCGAGCTGGACGGTCGAGGACACCTCCGTCGTCGTCGCCCGCGGCATCGACGCCGAGACCACCAACCCGACGATCATCGAAGGCGGCCAGGGCCGCACCCTCGTCGCCTACAACGTGTCGGGCGAGGACGGCGTGCGCGGCGTCATCGCCATCGAGACCGAGGACGGGCACTGGCTGAAGATCGACGGCTTCGACCCGACCGTCACCGCCGGCGCCCTCCGCGTGCTGCCGACCGAGGACGGCTTCGGCGGCATCTACGCCAACGAGAACGAACTCTTCTGGGTCACCTTCGAGGACGGCGCCTGGGTCTACGAGAAGATCGCCGACCAGGGCCCGCTCGGCATCTACGCCACCCACTTCTCGACCACGACCGTCGGCAACGACATCTTCCTCGTCACCGTGTCGGACGACAACCGGATCCAGTTCCTGCACTACGATGCCGAAACCAAGGCCTGGACCGACGCGGCGACCCCGTCTCTCGCCCTGTCGGACAAGGCGACGTCGGTGCAGATGAGCGCCGACTCGCACGGCAACATCTACATCACCTACGACGACTACGACGACGGCACGCTGGTCGTCCTCAAGAGCGAGGACGAAGGCACGACCTGGGAGCAGGAAGCCGTCCTCGACGTGCCGGGCTTCTTCGAGCTCGCCCCGGTCCGCTGGTTCGAGACGCCGGAGCATTTCGACGACGAGCTCTACGTCGCCTACCAGTTCTACTTCCCCTTCCTCGACGGCTTCAAAGGCCCGAACGGCCTCTATTATTTCGTCGTCGACACCGACCCCGACTCCGAGTCCGCAGCGCCCGCCCGCACCGCCGCGGCCGGCTCCGAAATCCACGCCCTCGCCGATGCCCACGCCGTGCCCGAGGACCTGTCGCTCCTCTAAAAGCGTGGCGCGCACGACCGGGCGTCCGCGAGAGCGGCGGCGCAGGCGGCGGGCCGCCGTCGACACGACCCACGAGAGCCGGAGCCTTCGATGACCCTGTTCCCGCGCGAGCGCTCCGGCACGGCGCTCTTCGGCGCCGAGACCCCGCCCGGCCACGGCGAAGATCCCTCGGGCGGCGATCCCCCAGGCGGCGACCCCTGGAGCGGTAGCCGGGCGGGCGCGGGCCCGGTGATCGATCAGGGTCCGGTGCGCCAGGCCTGGACGTTCAACGCCCCCAAGCTGATCGTCTCGCGCATGCAGGACCACGTGGTCGAAACCTCCGACGGCCACCTGCACGCCCTCGTCAACCTCGGCGGACGGCGCGGCCTCACGCTGCTGTCGAGCGAGGACGCCGGCCAGAGCTGGCAGCGCGCCGGAGAGATCCCCGACACCGCCGATTCCTCCGCCGACATCCGCCTCGTGGACGGGGAGGACCGCCTCCTGGTGGTGACCGCGACGGGCGAGGGCAGCGTGATCTACGCCGCCTACGACTACGACCCGGCCGACGGGAGCTGGAGCCTTGCCGTCACCTCCGAGGTGACGGGCGGCGTCGACGACGCCAGCACCAACCCGACGATCGTCATGGACGACGGCGGGCGGCTCGCCGTCGCCTGCAACGTCGAGACCCCGGACGGGCTCGCCCTGGTGCTCGCCTGGTCGGACGACGGCCTGACCTGGACCCGGGCCGAGCCCCTCGTCGACCCGGACGTGGCGGCAGGCTCCTTCCGCGTCCTGTCGACGCCGGACGGGATCGGCGTCCTCGCCGCCACCGCCGACGCCTTCACCTTCCTCGCCTACGACGCCGGCACCGGCGAATGGACCTCCGAGCCGGTGAGCGGCACCGGCGCGGCCGGCCGCTTCGCCAGCCACTTCAGCACGACCACCCTCGGCGAGGACATCGTCCTGGCGAGCGTCGGCGAGGACGAGGTGGTGCGCGTCGTGCTCTACGACGGCGGGACCGGGACCTGGGGTGCGCCCGCGGCGCCCCTCGGCGACCTCGCGGCCACGAACGTGCAGATCAGCGCCGGGGCCGACGGCAGCCTCCACCTGGTCGCCGACGACCACGACAGCCCGGGCCGCCTCGTCGTCTACGAGAGCGAGGACGGCGGCGCCAGCTGGAGCGAGGAGGCCGTGCTGCAGGTGCCCTGCCTCCTGCGCACCGAGCCGCTCCCGTTCGAGATCCCCGACCTGCCCCTCGTGCGCTTCGAGGCGCCCGAGCACTTCGACGACGAGCTGGTGGTGCTGACGCAGGTGAACGTCCCCGGCGTCTACGGCGTCAGCGGGCTCTATTCCTTCGTGATCGACACGGTGAGCGACACGGTCGAGGACGTCGCCCTGCTGTGAGGGCGCCTGCCCCGGTCGGCGGGTCGGCCGGTTCCCTGTCCGCAGGCGCTTCGGGGGGCGCTCCGGGGCGGGGAGGGCGTTGACAAGGCCGCGGTCGTGCGCGCCCTCGGCAGCGAAGACACCAGCGCGCCGTCCGCTCCGGACGGCGCGCTGCAACAGGGAGGCGCCCATGCGGATCGTCGATATTTCCAACGCCCTCGAAGCCGGGATCGCCAGCGACCCGCCGATGATGCTGCCCGGGATCGAGTACGTCTCCCACAGAGAGAGCGTCGGCCAGATGGCCTCCGCCTTCCCCGGCCTCACCGCCGACGACCTGCCCGGCGGCGAAGGCTGGGCCGTCGAGCGCCTCACCGTCTCCACCCACAACGGCACCCACCTCGACGCGCCCTATCACCACCACTCCACCATGAACGGCGGCGAGCGGGCGATCACCATCGACGAGGTGCCGCTCGAGTGGTGCTTCGCCCCGGCGGTGAAGCTCGACCTGCGCCACTACGCCGACGGCCACGTGGTCACGGCGGCCGAAATCGAGGCCGAGCTCGCCGCCATCGGCCACACCCTCGCCCCCCTCGAGATCGTCCTCGTCAACACCGCCGCGGGCGCCCGGTACGGCGGGCCGGACTACCTCGCCTCCGGCTGCGGCGTCGGCCGCGAGGCGACCGAGTGGCTCCTCTCCAGAGGCGTGCGCGTCACCGGCACCGACGCCTGGTCGTGGGACGCGCCCTTCGTCCACACCGCCAGGCGATGGGCCGAGACGCACGATCCCTCGATCATCTGGGAAGGGCACCGGGCGTCGATGACGACCGGCTACTGCCACATGGAAAAGCTCGCCAACCTCGAGACGCTGCCGGCGAGCGGCTTCAGGGTCGCCTGCTTCCCCTTCAAGATCAAAGGCGCCTCCGCCGGCTTCACCCGCGCCGTCGCCATCTTCGAGGACTAGGCGCCGGGTCCGGAAGGCCGGAGCCTCCGGCGGGCTCGGGTCCCACCAGCGATCAAGTCCCGCCTGACCGCCGGAACCACCGTCGCGCTTGCCCCCTGGCAGCGTCCGGGACCCGGCGCAAGGGCAAGCGGCTTCGCCGGCCTCCGGCCCCTTGCACCGGGCCCCGGACACTGCCTTTCAGGGGGCGCGACGGCGGCTCCGGCGATCAGGCTCCCGCCCCGGATCATGCGGGCGCCGCGCGAGGGGAGCGCGGTGCGCCGTTCGGGCATCGCCGCAGCTCAGGCCGCGGCCTCGACCGTGAGACCCTTCAGGACGAAGCGGCCCATGTGCGAGTTGGCGGCCCGCAGCTCGATCGCGATCCTCGGCGTCGTCGCGCCGACCTCGACGGTCACCGCGCCCGGATCGTTGATCCGCTGCACCACCTTGTCGTTCACCACGATGTGGACCTCCGGCTCCACCGCCGCGAAGTCGAACGCGATCCGGTAGGGCCCGGACCGGCCGACGTCGACGACCGTCGCCAGCTGGCCCGTGTACGGGCAGCCGTTGCGCGCGAAGGCGAGGCCCTCCGGCGCCGCCTCGACCTCCGCCGTCTCGGCGGCGACCCAGGCCGTCGCCGGGTCCGCGCCCACCTGGCGCGCCATGAGGTCGGCGGCGAAGCGCTCCTGCCGGGGCGCCGGGGCTGCCGGGGCCGGACCGGAGGCGGGGGCCGGCTCGCCCGCCGCCGGGACCGCCGGCGCGCCGGGGGACGGAGGAGCCAGAGGGGCGAGGCCTTCGTCCGGCAGGACGCTCGGCTCGGCGCGCCGCTCCACCACCAGGTGGCGCAGCCCGATCCGCCGCCGCGGCGTGCCGACATAATGGACCGAGCCGGAGGCGTCCTCGCGCAGCACCACCTGCGTGATGACCGGGCCGACCGCCTCCAGCTCCTCCAGCGACAGCCAGATCCGCCGCACCGCGCCGTCGGCGGCGAGCCCGGCGCTCGGGGTCACCGGCACGGCACGCGAGTCGCGCGTCACCGAGAGGACCTCGTCCTCCACCAGATCGAACACCGCCGCCGCGAGGGGGCGGTTGCCGGGGTCGGCGAGCGCCAGGGTGACGTAGCGCGTGGTGAGCGGCTGCACCTCGACGCTCACCGTCAGCGGCGTGTCGGCCTCGATCCGCACCCCGGCGCTGTGGACGCGCTTGTCCGCCGCCTCCGCCTCGGCGAACGGCACGAACCCGTCCTCCGCCGCGCCGGCGGCGACGAGGCTCGCGAGCGTCCAGCCGTCGGTGTCCGGGTCGCGCACCGCCTTCAGTGTCGTCTCCGGGCTCAGCGGCAGGGCCTGCGCCGGCTCCGCCGGGGCGGCGGCCCCGATCTCGGCCGGCGGAAGGCGCCCGGTGTCGGGCATCGTCAGGGCGGCGGCGAAGGCCGCCTTCAGCGCCGCGGCGCCCGCGCCGCGCACGGCGACCACGTCCGCCGGGACACTCGGCGTCGCCGGCCAGACGGGGCCGAGCGTCGCCCGCCAGAGCGCCGCGGCCCCGCTGCCGTCCGGGCGGCGCTCCACCAGCGCGACGGTGAAGCCGAGCCGCTCCAGCTCCTCGCCGAGGTGGGCGGCGACGCGGCCCGGCCGGTCGAACGCCGGGCGGGCGACGCCCAGCACGACACCCGCGCGAGGCGCCCGCGCCAGCGCCCGCCAGAGCGCCGGGGCCATCCCCTCGTCGAAGCTCTCCAGAAGGATGAGCGCGGTCTCGGGGCCGGCGGCGTCGAGCGCCCCGGCCGTCGCCGCGGTGAGCGGGGCGATCCGCGCGTCCGGCTCCAGCGGCCGCGCGTCGACCACCTGCCACGCCCCGCCCGCGCCCGCCCGCGCGGCGGCGTAGACGTAGGGGTCGGCCACGATCAGGGTGCCCGAAAGGCCCGCTGAAAGGTCCGTCTCCGGGTCCGGGGGTACCCCGAACCCGTCGGTCCGCAGGCCGCTCCAGAGCGTGCGCGAGGCCGCCGGCGCGAGCGCCAGGGTATTGAAAAGGCGGCCATAGTCGATCCCGGCGCCGCGCTGCGCGGTGACGAGGGGGAGGGCGCCCGCGTCGATCGCCTCGACGTGGGCCGCCTCGCTCCGCCGCCACGCCGCCCCCTTCGCCAGCGGCGCCGCCGCGAGGATCCGGTCCGCGAGGCCCGACCAGGAGTGCGCCGCGAGGCACGTCTCGACCCCGTGGCCGAAGGCGAGCCGGCCGGCACGCCCGGCGCGGGCGAGCCGGGCCGCCGCCTCGGCGAGCGTGCGCGGGACCGGCGCGTCGACCACCATGCCGCCGTGGTGGTCGGCGACGAACGCGGCGAGCCACGTGCCCGAGCACGTCGCGACCGGCGTTCCGGCATAGAGGCAGGCGGCGGCGAGGTCGGTCGGGCGGTCGGCGAAGCCGGGCGGCAGCAGCGGGAGGACGACGGCGTCCGCCGCCGCGAGGGCGTCGACGAACGCCCCGCCGGAGAGGCCCGGCGGCAGCACCTCGAACGGGCCGAGCGCGTCCTTGAGCGCCCACGACCCGGCCGCCGCCAGCGGGTCGGTGCCGAAGACGAGGCTGAGCGGCTCGCCCGTGAAGAGGACGCGCAGCGCCGCGCCGATCCCGGCCGACAGCGCAGCCCCTTCCGCCGCGCGCGCCGCCGGCAGGAGGATGCGAAGCGGCGTCCCGCCCGCCGGACGGGCCAGCGGCGCGGCCGCCCTCTCTCGCGCCTCGGCGTCGGCGAAGAACGGGGAGGGACGCGGGGCGACGGAAAGGGCGATGCCGGTCCGCGCCACGAGCGCGTCGCGCTGGTGGACGGTCGGGACCGTCGCCTGCACCGCGTCGTTCGCGGCGAGGGCGTAAAGTGCCGCGGCGTGCCGGACGGTGAAGTCGGTCGCCCGGATCTCCTCCGTCCTCAGGCTCGAGAGGTGGACGAGGACGCGCATCGCCGGCCGCCCCTCGGCGAGCCGCGCGAGGATCGCGAGGTGGGCGAGGCTGCCCTCGTCGAGGGTGACGAGGAGCGGGCCCGGCGCCCCGGCGAGCGCGCGGTCGACGGTGCGGGCGAACTCGGCCGCGACGCGGGCCGTCAGGACGGGGAGCGCCGCGGGATCGCGCTCGGCCGCGGTGCCGAGGGTGCGGCAGGAGAGGGAGAGGGCCGGGTCGATGTCGAGCTCCGGCGCCGCGTCGGGCCGCATGTGCTGGCTCGCCGCCACGCGGTGGCGGACGCCGCGCGCGGCGAGCTCGGCCGCCAGCCGGACCTCGGCGGCGAAGGCGCGGCCGGCGGCGTCGACGAGCCCCGGGGCGAGGGAGAGGACCGTGACCGGCCCGTCCGGGTCGGCGAGCGGCGCCGCGGCGCGGGGCTCGGCGGCGCCCCGGCGCAGCAGCGCCGGCCGGTCCGAGGCGGTGAGCGCGGCGATGGCGACGCCCCGCGCCTCGGCCGCGGCGGCGATCCCCTCGAGCGCGGCGTCCGCCCCATCGGCGTCGCCGGGGTGGAGGCGGGCGGCGCAGTGGGCGGGATGGGCGGCGCTCAGGCTCGCCGCGAGCGCCCGCGGCACGGCGAGGCCGTCCCAGCCCGACACGGTGACGCTCTCATAAAGAGCGGCGGCGAACGCCAGCATGAAGCCGAGCGCGTCGTCCGGCGCGTCCGCCTCGAGCGGCAGGCCGATCACCCGGCCATGGTGCGCCGGCGCGATGGCAGCGAGGTGGGCCGGCAGGTCCCGCAGCGGCACGACGAGGGTGAAGTCGTGCGCCTCGAGCGCGGCGTCGAGGGCCGCGCGCACGCGCACCGCCGCGGCGGACGGGCCGACGTGGAGGGCGCTGTCCCCCGCGCAGACGATCCGCGGGGCGAGGGCGGCGAAGCGCTCCGGCTCGACGGCGAGCGCGCCGGCGGCGACGACGTCGCCCTCCCGGAGGTCGAAGTGGCGGAGCTGGGCGGCCGACGCGCCGGCGCCGACGAGATGGGCCACGCTCGCGCCGATGCGCCCGGCGAGGGCCGCGCGCTTCGCCTCGCTCTCGGCCGCGAGGGTCCCGGCGGCGCCGGACAGGGCGAGGGTCATGGCCGCGAGGCGCGCGGTGTCGTCCGGCGTCACCTCCGGGTCGGCGAGCACGAGGGCGGTGCCGGGGGCGGCCGCCCGCAGCGCCTCGAGGGTGGCGAAGGGGCCCGTCCCGGCGCGCGGGACCTGCCATATATATAATGTGTCGGCGGCGCCGATGAGGCTCGTCCAGGCCGCCTCGTCCATGCCCCTCGCCGGGTAGACGGTGAGCCTGTCGCCGAGCGCGTCGGACGAGGCCGGCAGGGCCAGCGACGACGGCGGCGCGAGGCCCGAGAGCTGCAGCGGGCCGAGGGTCGAGGCGACCGACACCGCCTCGACCCGCGCCAGGACCGGGGCGAGGTGGGCGGCGAGGCGGGGGATGACGTCCCTGGCGTCGTCCGCGCTGGTCAGGGCCGGGTAGAGCGCCACGGTGGCCATAGGTGCCTTTCTTCAGCTCCGGGCGGTCGTCACGGCAAGCTCGGGAGCGCCCCTCCCCCTCAGCCCGGCCACGGTCGGCCGGGGCCTCCCGCGATAGTCTGGCGATGCGGACAAGATCAACAGCCTTGCGGGCGCGGGTCGCGGGCGCGCGGGCTGCACGGACGGACGGGCGGCGGCTACGCGGCGGCCGCCTTCATCCGCTTGGCGATCTTGGCGATGGTGGCGCGCGAGCAGCCGGTCGCGTGCTGGACCTGGCTCCAGGACGCGCCGCGGCGCAGCATCTCGGCGATGGCGGTGTTGCGCTTCACGTTCTCCGGGCGGCCCTTGTAGCGCCCCTCCGCCTTGGCGCGCGCCTGGCCCTGGGCCTGGCGGCGGCGGCGGTCCTCGTAGTCCTTGCGGGCGACGGCGGCGAGGACGTCGAGCATCATCTGGTTGATGGCGGCGAACATGCGGGCGGTGAAGTCGTCGGGCCGCGTCTCGAGCTGGCTCCAGCTCGTCGGCAGGTCGAGCGCGACGACGCGGATCTGCCGCCGGTCGATCTCCGCGCGCAGGGACTGCCAGTCGGCCGAGGTGAGGCGGGAGAGGCGGTCGACCTGCTCGATGAGGAGGACGTCGCCGGCCCTGGCGTCGCGCAGCAGGCGGAAGAGCTCCGGCCGGGCGAGCGTCGCCCCGCTCTCGTTCTCGACGTAGGAGGAGGTGATGTGGAGGCCGTGCTCGGCGGCGAAGGCCTCGAGCTCGGCGCGGGCGCGCTCGGCGTTCTGGTCCTCGGTGGAGGCGCGGAGGTAGGCGCGGACGACCATCAGGGTCTCACGGGGCCTTTCGGTTCGCTTTGCATGGTTCACTGTAAGATGGTTCGCTTTGAACCGTCAAGGCCTGTTTTGTGAACCACCCGGCAGATGGTTTCCGAAAGGCATACCCAAAACAAACCGGACGGGTGGCGCCTCGATTTCCATCGATGATTGCTGCTCCTGCGGACCAACCCCATGGGTTGAAATACCCGCTCGCGACGGCGTGGCCGGGCGGCGAGGGGTCACTCGACGATGTCGTCGGCGCGGGCGAGGACCGCCTGGGGCAGGACGAGGCCGAGGCGGCGGGCGGCGCCGAGGTTGACGAGGAGCTCGAAGCGGGTCGGCTGCTCGACGGGGATCGTCGCCGGATCGGCTCCGCGCAGGATGCGGTCGACGATCGAGGCGACGCGCGCCTGCACCTCGGGCAGCGAGATGCCGAAGGCCATCAGCCCGCCCGCGGCCACGTACTCCGGCCGGCCGTAGATGGCCGGCAGGCGGTGCGCCTCGGCGAGGGCGACGAGCATGGCGCGGTTGCCCGTCATCACCGGCGCGGTGTCGACGATGAGCCCCTCGGCGCCGGCCGAGGCGAGCTGCGCGAACGCGGCCTCGAAATCCTTCGAGCGCGTCGCCCCGACGGCGACCACCTCGACGCCGAGCCCGTCCGCGTTCGCCCGGAGCCAGGCGAGGTCGTCGGCGCTGGAGCGGCTCGCCGGATCGTGCAGGAAGCCGACCCGGGCCATGCTGGGCACGAGGTCCTTCAGGATCTCGACCCGCTTGCCGGTGTTCTCGGGGCCGAGCGAGAGGCTGACGCCGGTGACGTTGCCGCCCGGGCGGGCGAGGCTCTCGACGAAGCCGGCGCCGAGGATGTCGGCGGCGGTGGTGACGATGGGGATCGTCCGCGTCCCGGCCATCGCCGCCTCGGTCACGATCGTGCCGGGCGCGCGGATCACGTCGACGTCGGCCGCGACGAGGGCGGCGACAAGGTCCGGCAGGCGCTCGGGATGCTCGTCGGCGTAGAGGGCGTGGATCTCGAGGTCGACGCCCTCGCGGTAGCCGAGGGCCGCAAGGCCGTTGACGAGCCCCTCGCGCGGGGAATCGTCGGTCCCCCGCCGCCCCTGCCACAGGAAGCCGACGCGGTGGACGCGGCCGGGCTGGGCGCGGGCCGGCCCGGCGGCGATCAGCAAGGCCAGCAGCTTCAGGACGTCACGCCGCAGCATCCGACCCCCCAGAGCCCTCCGGCTGTCCCAGCCGCCCCCGCCCGATGCGGCATCATCCGCCGATCCCGGGATCCTGGCAACTCGCGCCCGTCGGCGCGTGCGCGGGGGGGAGCGCAGGGGGCTGGGCGCGGGAGGCGGGGGTGCCGGGGGCGCGTCAGAGCGTCAGGCGCTGGACCGAGGAGTGCTCCAGGACGTGGTGCATGGTGTTCAGCCACAGCACGAACCCCAGCGCCCCCGAGGCGTCCCGCTCGAGCAGCCAGTCCTCGCCGACGACGCAGGCGAGCGGCGCGCGCCCGTCCCTGAAATGGCCCTCCCAGCAGAGCGTGCCGACGGCGCGGGCGCGGTCCGGCCCCTGCACGATCGCTCCGGCGCCGGCAAGCGCGGGGCGCGCCGGTCTCCGGCGGTCCGCAGGACCATTGTCTTCGCCGCAGGGCCTTCAGCGCGAGGCGCGCGCGGGGCGGGCGTTCGGTTGTGGCGCCGCTCCCGCCATGCGTGTAACGTCGCCGGGCGTGGCCGGGACATCGGGCGACCCTGCGGATCGGCGGCCGGTGTTGCGGCCTGGAAACAATGCGCATGTGAATGATTTCAGATGGAATGCGTTAATTTCGCGGCGACGTCCTGCAGCGCTAGGTTAAATTTCTCTGGACAGTGCGGGAATTGTCAGCGTATGCAAAATTTCCAAGGATTTTGCGCGACGTAAACCAGATCACGTGATGTCGTTCGAGGCGTATCCTAGACCGGTCAATGAAGAGGGACGACTGGCTGCCATCCATGCGAGTGGTCTGCTCTTCGAGGATCATGTCAGCAACCTGGATCATGTCACCGCGCTCGCGGTCAGCCTGACCGGGCTGCCGCGTGCTGGCGTCACCGTTCTCGACAGACACACGCAATACTGGCTCTCCTCCGTCGACGCGCCGTTCCTGGACCTGGCGCGCGGGCAGGCGCTCTGCAACGAGGCCATCGCGCTCGGCGAGATGCTCGTCATCGAGGACCTGAAGGACGCCACGGGGCCGGCCCGGGACGTCTGGCTTGAGAATAATGTCCGGTTCTACGCGTCCCACCCCATCTCCCTCGACGGGGTCCACGACATCGGCACGATCTGCGTGTTCGACACCGTGCCGCACCGCGCCGACGCCCGCCTCGCCGAGCAGCTCGGCCACCTCGCGGCCGTCGCGTCGAGCGTGCTGCAGGCCGCCGCCGCCGCCCGCAACGCCCACCGCTTCGAGGAGCAGCTCGTCCGCGAGCAGGGGCGCCGGGAGACCCTCGGGCAGCAGATCGAGCGGCTGAGCCACATCGGCGCCTGGTCGCTCGACCTCGAGACCCGCGAGCTGACCTGGTCCGACGAGGTGTTCGAGATCCACGGCCTCGCGCGCAAGCGCATGCCCACCCTCGAGGAGGCGATCACCTTCTATGCCGCCGAGGACCGCGGCGTCATCGAGCGCGCCGTCGGGCAGGCGATGGAGACCGGCCAGGCCTATTCCTTCGAGGCCGACATCGTGCGTCCCGACGGCAGCGTCCGGCGCGTCAGCGCCGCGGGCGACACCGAGATCGTCGACGGCAAGCCGCGCCGCCTCGCCGGCATCATCCAGGACCTCACCGTGCAGCGCGACCGCGAGGCGGCGCTCGAGTGGGTGCTCGAGATCCTCTCCCACGCGCGGGAGGCCTTCGTCGTCTACGACACGGAGGGCCGGATCGTGTTCTGGAACCGCCAGGCCGAGCGCACCTTCGGCTGGACCCGCGACGAGGCGCTCGGCGCCAGCATGGTCGACCTCCTGCAGATCGACCCGGAGGAGCACGCCGCGCGCACCGAGCGCATGATGCGCAGCGGCTCCTGGTCGGGCCGGGTCGTCTACAAGTCCCGCTCCGGCCTCAACATCACCGTGCTCGCCCACAAGGTGCTCATCGTCGGCAAGGGCCGCATGAAGGACGGCGTCCTCGTCGTCTACCAGGACATGTCCGAGAAGATGGTCCTGTCGGAGAAGATGCAGACCGCGACGCGCCTCGACGCGATCGGCCAGCTCACCGGCGGCATCGCCCACGACTTCAACAACCTGCTCACCGTCATCATGGGCTCGGCCGACCTCCTCAAGGTGCGCCTCAAGGAGAACCCGGCGGCGCTGAAGCTCGTGGAGATGAACCGCGGCGCGGCCGAGCGCGGGCGCGACCTCGTCAGCCAGCTCCTCGCCTTCGCGCGGCGCCAGACCCTCGACCCGACCGCGACCGACGTCGCCGCCCTCATCGACGAGTCGCGCCCCCTCATCGAGCGGGCGATCGGCGAGCAGTACAGCCTGTCGATCGAGATGGAGCCGGGCCTGTGGCTCGCCGACGTCGACCCGGCCAAGCTCGACAGCGCGCTCCTCAACCTGTGCATCAACGCCCGCGACGCCTGCCAGCCGGGCATCGGGCGGATCGTCGTGGACGTGCGCAACGCCAGCCTCGACGACAGCTACGTCGCCTCCCAGACCGACGGCCTGCAGGGCGAGTTCATCGTGCTGTCGGTCTCCGACAACGGCAGCGGCATGTCGCCGGAGGTGATGCGCCGGGCGATCGAGCCGTTCTACTCGACCAAGGCGACGGAGGGGAAAACCGGCGCGGGACTGGGCCTGTCGATGACCTACGGCTTCGTCAAGCAGTCCGGCGGCAGCCTGCAGATCTACTCCGAGGAGGGCACCGGCACGACCGTGCGCCTCTACCTGCCGCGCTCCTACGAAGTGGGCGAGGAGGATCCGCTGCAACCCGAGGAGCTGCGCACCACGCGCCCGCTCGACATCCTCCTCGTCGAGGACGACCCGCGCGTGCAGGACAACTCCGTCGCCATGCTGGAGGCGCTCGGGCATCGGCCGACCACGGTCGGCACCGCCATCGACGCGGTGCGCGTGCTGGAGACCCGGCGCGACATGTTCGACGTGCTCTTCACCGACATCGTGCTGCCCGGCGGCATGTCCGGCTTCGACCTCGCCACCACGGCGCACAAGCGCTGGCCGTGCCTGCCGATCCTGTTCTGCTCGGGTTACACGCACGGCTCGCTGGACGACCACGCCCTGATCGCCAGGAGCAAGATGCTGACCAAGCCCTACACCCTCGCCGAGCTCGCCCGCGCCCTCGCCGCGACGGTCGTGCGCGAGGACGGCGCGGCGCAGCACGAGACCACCTTCGGCTAACATTGCAATCCCAGGCTGCGGCGAAGGCGGCCGCGCCAGGGCGGCGCGGGGCCGGCGTCCCACGGCCGGGCGGGCGCGGGCACCCTCCCCGGAGGCGCCGGGCATCGCCGCGCCCGGCCGCGGCGGCCGCCCTCGCGCGCACAAAGAGACAACGCTTTGGCGCCGTTTATCGGCACTTGGCGAGCGGTGTCGGCGAGATGTGCCGGTTTTGTCAGGGACGGGCTCCCGACCCGCCGGACGCCCCGCCGGACACCCCGCGCCGCGCCGGACACGTCGGCGGACAGGCGCCACAGGGGCGGCGAAGCCCGCCGCGCCGGCCCCGGACGCGCCGGGCCGGACCGCCGGGCATCCTACAAAATCCGAACATCATGGGAAAATGTTAAACGCCGTTTACTATACGGCTGCGACCATCACGCAGGTCGCACAGGCGACGCGCAACTCCGCACGAGCGCCACATTTGCCGTGCGGGGCGCACAATAGTTCCGACCACGCGATAAGACCGCATAGTCATGAAAAACAATAGTACTGAAGGAGAGCTTTAAACTCGGGATTGTGCTCGACGTGCACAGTTCATTCCGAGCGACGACGATGGCTCTCCGTTCCGCACCGTGCGGGCTCCGTAACAAAATTGCCGCCGCCTTTGCAATCGTCGTGATGGCGCTCGCCGCCCTCACCGGGCCGGCGGCCGCGGACTGGTTCCGCGTCTCCAGCGAGGACGTGGCGGCGGCGCGGCTGCACGAGGCCGGCCAGCGGGCCGGCACGGCCCGGCGCACCGTCGCGGGGCCGGACGCGGTCCTCCTCACGCCCCAGGAATGGGCCAGCTACAAGGCCGCCTTCGTCGCCGGGGACGGGCGCGTCGTCGACGTCGAGAACGGCGGCATCAGCCACTCCGAGGGCCAGGGCTACGGCCTGATCCTCGCCGTCCACGCGGACGACCGCGAGACCTTCGACCGGATCTGGCGCTTCACCCGGCGCGAGCTGCAGGTCCGCGGCGACGACGCCCTGCTGGCCTGGCGCTACCTGCCGGACCAGTCGCCGCACGTCACCGACCGCAACAACGCCACGGACGGCGACGTCCTCGTCGCCTACGCGCTGCTGCGCGGCGCGGCGCGCTGGCAGGCACCGGAATATGCCGTGGCGGCCGACCGGATCGTGCGCGACATCGGCCGCAAGCTGATCGCCTGGGAGGGCGGCGAGCCGATCCTGAAGCCCGCCGCCTACGGCTTCGACAGCATCCCCGGCAACCGCGGCCCGGTCGTCAACCTCTCCTACTACTTCTACGCCGCGTTCGACCTCTTCGCGGTGGTGCAGCCGGACTATCCCTGGGCGGCGCTCGCCCGGCACGGCAAGACGCTGACGGCGGAGGCCCGCACCGGCCGCCGCAACCTGGTGCCGAACTGGGTGTCGGTCTCGCGCGGCAGCGTGCGGATGGCCGAGGGATTCGCCCGCCGCGCCTCCTACGACGCGGTCCGCATCCCGCTCTACATGGCCTACGCCGACATCTCCGGCTTCGACCTGTCGGCGCAGGACGTCGCCTGGAACCGCTACGGCCCGGGCGCGCCGTCCGACCGCGACCTGATGTCGGACGCGGCCATCGCGCCGATGGCCGACCCCGGCTACCGCATGATCGCGGCGCTGTCGGCCTGCGCCAGCCGGGGCGTGCCGATCCCGCCGGCGCTGATGCACTACCGCTCGACGACCTACTTCGCCTCGAGCCTGCACCTTCTCGGCCTGGTGGCGGTGCGCCGGACGGACGCCTGCTCGAGCGAGAGCGCCCCGGTGGCCCGGGCTGCGCCGCTCCCGCGGGTGACGCCGGTGTCGGTGCTGATCGGCTCCCGGGCGCCGGTGCGCCGCTAGGCGCCGGCGTTTTCTGGCCGGAGCGGGGGGCGACGGCGGGACGGACGACTGTGGCGGCGGCGCAACGTCTGCGAAACTTATTTCACGAAAGTCCTATTCGTGACGGAATTCTGCGCGATCGAAAATCAGTTTCGTTGACGGTGGCGGTTGAAAAATGCCATTTATGGGAGTGATTGATGGTCTGAATACGGCATCTGCGGTTCGGATCGCTCCCGGAGGCCGCGCTGTGTATTCGTTCGATACACCGTCCGCAGATAAATTGACACGGCAGGATAAGTCGTCGACTCACGGCAAATCGCAATCCTCGGTTCTGGTCCTCGAAGATGATCCGAGCATCCGGGAGATCATCGCGACCCTGCTCGAGGACGAGGGCTTCGCCGTCTCCTGTGCGGGTCATCTGGCGGAAGCCTACACCCTGATCGAGCGGCAGAGCTTCACCGTCGCCCTCGTCGACCTGCGCCTCAGCGACGGCGACGGCCTCGACTTCGTGCGGATGCTCGCCGACAAGCCGTCGACCGCGGTGGTGGTGGTCTCCGGCCGCGGCACCTCGATGGACCGCGTCGTCGGCATCGAGCTCGGCGCCGACGACTACATCGTCAAACCCTTCGAGGCGCGCGAGTTCGTCGCCCGCGTCAAGCGCCACGCCCGCCGCGTCTCCAGCGCGGTGTCGGTGGTGACCGAGGCGCCCACCACCTACCAGGTGGCCGGCTGGACGGTCGATATCGCCGGCCGCTCCGTCACCCGCGCGTCCGACAAGAAGAGCCCCTACCTGTCCGAGCCGGAGTTCCGCACCCTCCAGGTGCTGCTGGAGCGGCGCGGCCAGGTCCTGTCGCGGGACGACATCTACAACTTCGTCGTCGGCGCCGGGCATCGCGATCCGCTCGACCGCCGCATCGACGTGCACGTGTCGAGCATTCGCCGCAAGCTGCGGTCCGACAACGAGCCGATCATCCGCACGGTCCACCGGGTCGGCTACGTCATCGACTAGAGCACCGCGCGCCCGGCCGGGGACGGACGGGATGCTCGGGCGTTCTGAGACCGGGGCACGATCGTCCCGCTCCCGTGGTCCCACCCGGGCGGGACGTGTGCCCCAGCCAAGCGGCGCGACGGTCCACCGCGGCGTGGACAGGTCACCAGAGAATCGTCTGCGCCCATGCGCGCGGGGGGACCGGTCCGGTCCCGCGGTCGAGCGCAGTCCAGGAGAGGAAACGAGTGATGACATCGAAGCGTGTCGCCATTCTCGATGACGAGGCGGACATCCGCACGCTTTTGTCGATGGTGCTGTCCAGCGCGGGTCTGTCGACCTCGGTCTGGGGGAACGGGCTGGAGCTGATCGACGAGCTCGCCCGCTCGCCGGTCGACGTCGTCGTCTGCGACCTCATCATGCCCGACTGCGACGGCGTGGAGTTCTTCGCCAAGCTCGCGGGCCTCGAGGGGCGTCCCGCCCTGGTGCTGGTCAGCGGTCAGGACGAGCGCACCCGCCAGCTCGCCTGCGCCCTCGCCAAGGAGTACGGGGTCGACGTCATCGGCGTGTTCGGCAAGCCGATCGACTTCGCCGCGCTCGAGGCGTGCATCTGCGAGCACATCGGCCGCCTCGAAGGCGAGCCGGACGACTACGACATCGAGACCGCCCTCGCGGAGGGCCAGCTGCGGGCCCACTACCAGCCGATCTTCTCCGTCTCCGAGGGGCGGCGCCTGTCGCTGTGGAGCGTGGAGGCGCTGGCGCGCTGGGAGCACCCCGTCGCCGGCCTGCTGATGCCGGGGGACTTCCTGCCGCGGATCCATTCGGTCGCCACCTGGGAGCGCTTCACCTGCGCGATGCTGACCCTGGTGTGCGAGCAGATCCTGACCTGGCGGCAGAGCGGCTTCACCCCGCGCGTCGCGGTGAACATCCCGCCGCTCCTGCTCGGCAACCGCGAATTGCCCCGCCTCATCGAGGACATCACCCAGCGCCACGACGTCGACCCGAGCCAGATCATCCTCGAGCTGACCGAGGAGGGCGAGTTCGCCTCCCTGCTGGACGACAAGGCGGTCCTGATGCGCCTCAAGATGCGCGGCTACTCCATCAGCGTGGACGACTTCGGCATCGGCTATTCCTCGCTGAAGCGCCTGCAGGGCGGCCTCTTCGACCAGATCAAGATCGACCGCTCCTTCGTCGTGCGGGCCGACAAGGACGAGGACGCGCGCAGCATCCTGTCCTCGACGGCGGCGCTCGCCCACTCGCTCGGCATGAGCGTGTGCGCCGAGGGCGTGGAGAGCTACGAGATCATGCGCGAGGCGCTGAGCTGCGGCTGCTCGCACCTGCAGGGCTACGGCCTCGGCCGGCCGATCAACGGGGCGATGCTGGAGATGCAGTTCGCGCCCGAGACGGGGCCGCGCGCGGGCGAGCCCGGCGCCGGCGCGGCCGCCTTCTGCGAGAACGTCCAGTAGCGCCTCTGCGGCCGCGCTCCCGCGCCACCGCACGCCCGCACGGCTGACGGCGCGTTCCGGACGGGACGCGCCGCGGTCGCGCGCGTCCGCCTCCCGGCCCTTGCGCCTCCCGGCCCTTGCGCCTCCCGGTCCCTGCGCCTCCCTGCCCTTGCACGGCCCGGTCCTTGCGCCGGCCGGCCTCTCCGCCGTCCGGACCGGCTGCATTTATTACTCGCTTTAAAATTGTATCTATGGAATCGATGCTCCGAGGGCGCAGGCCGGTTCCGGGGACGGGAGGACGCGTGAGGGTCTCCGGGGCGCGCTGGCGGGCACGACCGCACGGCCGGCCGGAAGGAGGCAAATCATTCCATGAAGATCAGCATATTGACCCCCTGCCGGAACGCCTCGGCGACGATCGCGCACACGATCGAGAGCGTCCTCGCCCAGGACCACGCGGACTTCGAGCACCTGATCCTCGACGGTGCATCCACAGATGGTACTCTCGGCATGGTCGCCCGGTTCGGCGATCCGCGCATCCGCGTCGCCTCGGCGCCCGACCGGGGCATGTACGACGCGCTGAACGCCGGCCTCCGCCGCTACCGGGGCGAGGCGGTCGGCGTCCTCAACGCCGACGACGCCTATCACGACCGCACCGCCCTCTCGCGCATCGCCGACGCCCTGCGCCATGCCGACATCGTGCACGGCGACCTCGACTTCGTCGCCGACCACGGGCGCAAGCGGGTCGTGCGCCGCTGGCGCGCCCCGGCGGAGGCCGCGGGGGGCTTCCGCTCCGGCTGGATGCCCGCCCACCCCACCTTCTACGTCCGCCGGGCGGTCGCCGAGGCGGTCGGTCCCTTCGACCTCTCGCTGGAGACGGCGGCCGACTACGACTACATGCTGCGCGCCGTCGAGCTCCACGACTTCCGGATCGCGAGGGTTCGCGGCGTCCTCGTCGACATGATGACGGGGGGTGCCAGCACGGCCTCCCTCGCGGCCCATCTCCGGCACAATCTCGAGGCGCTGATGGCGCGCCGGCGCTGGCTCGGGTCCGGCCGGGTCGACCGGGCGCTCGTCGCCAAGCCGCTGCGCAAGGTCGGCCAGTTCTTCGCGCGCGGCGAGGAGACGGGGTGAGGCCCGCGTTCCGGACCGGGGAGGGAGCGCCCCACGTTCTCGAGACGCCGGAACATCCGGCGCATCCGGCGCAGCGCAGAGGCCCCGGCTGCGAATGTCCGCGAGGCGTGCCCTCCATAGGGGCAACGCTCCCCTTGCGCGGCGCTCACGCCATCCGGGGCGGGAGCCTGATCGTCGGAGCCGCCGTCGCGCCCCCTGAAAGGCAGTGTCCGGGAGCCGGTGCAAGGGGCCGGAGGCCGGCGAAGCCGCTTGCCCTTGCGCCGGGTCGCGGACGCTGCCAGGGGGCAAGCGCGACGGCGGTTCCGGCGGTCAGGCGGGACCTGATCGCTGGTGGGTCCCGAGCCCGCCGGAGGCTCCGGCCTCCCGGAACCGGACCGAGGTCCCGGCCCTAGCGCAGACGCAGACGGGCGGGCGCGGCGAGCGCCACCTGCCTCGGGCCGCCGTCCGGCCCGGCCGCCGAGGCGACGGCGGGGGCCGTGCACCCGCCGTAGTGCGCCCGCGCGGCCGACAGCGCGAGGAGATGCAGCGTCGAGGAATAATAGGTCCGCGGCTTGAAGCGCTGCACCGCGCGGGGGAGGGGCACGCCGCGCGCCGCGCAGGCCGCGAGCCCGGCGATCGCGCGGTAGCCCGGCTCGTCCATCTCGGCGACCACCCGTCCGGAGGCGATGTCGTAGTCCTTCGGGATGCCGTGCCCCCTGAGGTTCCAGGACCGGTCGAACGGCGCGAAGTAGCGGGCCGGGACCCGGCCGCCGAGCGCCATGTAGAGCGGCACCCGAACCGCGTCGTAGCTCGACCTGGCGGCGTGGCCCCGGGCGGGCCGCGGCGCGGCGCCGGCCTCCAGCGCGATCCAGTCCGGCGCGAGGCGCTCGTCCCCGGCGAGGGAGGCCTCGGTCAGCATCAGCCCGCTCTGCCAGGCCTCGCGCCAGGGATGGCGGTCGTCGACCGCCTCGAAGGCGAGGAAGGCGCCGTAGACATAGTAGGAGAGGTTCACCACGGCCCCGCCCGGGTGCTGGCCGGGATCGAAGCCGAACGCCGCTGGCTTCACCCGCACATAGCCGCCGCGCCGCTCCAGCAGGCGGTCGCCGATCGCCGTCACCATGGGCATCGCCGCCGCGAGGTAGCGCGCGTCGTCCCACTTCAGCCCGGCGAGGATCAGCGCGTAGGCGATCAGGATGTCCCCGTCGGACGCGTTGTTGGTGTCGAGGATCCGGGGCGACATCTGCGGGTGGTAGAGCCAGGAGACGAGCCCGTCCGTGCGCCCGCGCATGCGGCGGAAGGTGAAGTCCGCGATCCGGTCGAAGGTCTCCCGGTCGTCGGCGCGCATGGCGAGGAGCATGCCGTAGCCCTGCCCCTCGGAGTGGGTGTGGCCGCCCTTCTCGACGTCCACGACCCGCCCGTCGCCGTGGACGAAGCGGGCGCGGTAGGCGGCCCACTCCGCGGGCGTCACCGTCGTCGACACGGCAGAGGCGGTGATCAGCGCCTGCGGCGCGGCGCGGGCGGGCGTCGCTTCGGCCGCGAATACGGTCGCGGCGACCGCGAGACTGGCAACGAGGCGGACAAGCGAAGATGTCGTGCGGGCCATGGGACGCAGAACCTTTCCCCCGATGCGGGACGGGAAGAGAACGCGGCGAGAGGCCCGAACGACGATGTCGGCGGCGCGTATACCACCTTTACGCAAGACGTCGCGGGGATCCCTGACGGTTATGATGCGAGAGCTCTATAAATCATTCAAGTGAAACATGTTGAGCGCCGATGGGTCATCTGCGCGATCTTTCGGTCAGGCGCCCCGATGGCGCGGCCGGGACAGGCGATATCTTGCACGAAGCTGGGTTTCGCGGTGCTCCGCCATGAAACCCGATCGCCCCCTTGCCGCGTTCTGGACCGTGAGCGGTGCCGACGCCGGGGCCCAGGCCCCCAAGATGTCGTCCCCCCGCTCGAAGACTTCGTGTACCGCCGGTCCCGGGACCTGCCCAGAGTGAGACAGGATCATGACGATCATCAAAGCCGCACGCTTCAACATCGGTCAGGCCGTCCGTCACCGGACCTTCGACTATGCCGGCGTGATCGTCGACGCCGATCCCGTGTTCGCCGAGACCGAGGCGTGGTTCCAGGCCATCCCGGCCGAGAACCGCCCCGACCGCGACCAGCCCTTCTACCGCGTCCGCGTCGAGTACCGGGGCGTCGAGTCGGTGGCCTACGTCTCCGAGCAGAACCTCGTCGCCGACGCCTTCGGCCTCGACACCCCGATGGTCGAGCTTCTCGGCCGGCTCCGCGCCGAGGACGCCGGCGTCGGCGTCCACTGACCCCGCCGCAACGGGCCGTCTCCCGCACCCCGTCCGGCGTGCCGGTCCGGGATGCCGACGATTTCAATAAGATCTTATGATGCGCTAGGCCTCTTTCCCGGGACCACCCCGATGCGAATCGAAAGAGGCACGAGATGGCGGACGATCTCCTTTCCGAGGACACGGGAAGCGGCAACGACGAGACCTACGGCGCGGCGGACCTCGCCTCCGCGCTTCCCAAGTCGGTCTTTCCGGCCATCTCCCGCGATCCGCGGCGGATCTATGCCGCGGTCCACGACGAGCTGATGCTGGACGGCAATTCCCGGCAGAACCTGGCGACCTTCTGCCAGACCTGGGAGGAGCCGGAAGTCCATCGCCTGATGGACGACTGCATCGACAAGAACATGATCGACAAGGACGAGTATCCGCAGACCGCCGAGATCGAGGCGCGCTGCGTGGCGATGCTCGCCGACCTCTGGAACGCCCCGGCCGCGCGCGGCGCGCCGGGATCGGGCGGCGGGGAGGCCGTCGGCTGCTCCACCACCGGCTCCAGCGAGGCGGCCATGCTCGGCGGCCTCGCCATGAAGCGCCGGTGGGAGGCGCGCCAGCGTGCCGCCGGCCGGCCCACGGACAGGCCCAACCTCGTCACCGGCCCGGTGCAGGTCTGCTGGCACAAGTTCACCCGCTACTGGGACGTCGAGCACCGCGAGATCCCGATGGACCCGGGGCGCCTGCTCATGACGCCCGAGGAGGTGCTCGCCCGCTGCGACGAGAACACCATCGGCGTCGTGCCGACCCTCGGCGTCACCTTCACCGGCGAGTTCGAGCCGGTGAAGGCCGTCAGCGACGCCCTCGACGCCTACCAGGCGCAGACCGGGCTCGACATCCCGATCCACGTCGACGGCGCCTCCGGCGGATTCCTGGCGCCGTTCTGCGCGCCGGACCTTCCCTGGGACTTCCGCCTGCCGCGCGTGCGCTCCATCAACGCGTCCGGCCACAAGTTCGGCCTCGCCCCGCTCGGCGTCGGCTGGGTCCTGTGGCGCGAGGAGAAGGACCTGCCCGACGAGATGGTCTTCTGGGTCAACTATCTCGGCGGCAACATGCGCGACATCGCGCTGAACTTCTCCCGCCCGGGCGGGCAGATCGTCTGCCAGTACTACAACTTCCTGCGCCTCGGCCGCGACGGCTACCGCAAGGTCCACACCGCCTGCTACCGCTCCGCCACCTTCCTCGCCGGGGAGATCGCCGGGATGGGCCCGTTCGAGATCGTCTACGGCGGCGACATGAACCGCGGCATCCCCGCCGTCTCCTGGAAGATCAGGGAGGGGGCCGACCCCGGCTTCACCCTCTTCGACCTCGCCGACCGGCTGCGCGTGCGCGGCTGGCAGGTGCCGGCCTACACGCTGCCCGCCAACTGCCAGAACCAGGCGATCCAGCGCATTCTCGTGCGCAACGGCGTCAGCTACGACCTCTGCGCCCTCCTCGTCGAGGACATGAAGGCCGCGCTCGCCCACTTCGCGGCCCACCCGATCACCGCACCGCTCACCAGCGAAGAGGCGTCCGGGTTTGCGCACTGACGTCGCGCCGGACCGACCCGTCCAGGGGGGCGGGACGGGGCCGGGCGCGCCGGCGGGCGGGGGGCACGAGCACCGCAAGGGGCCCTGGCCCTTCGTCACCCTGCGCCGCTACCGCCACGGCGGCCGGCCCTTCGTCTGGCGGGCGCGCGAGCACCGCAAGGGCACGAAGCCGGCCGCGCGCGGGCTCGACGCGGCCGCCCTGCCGTTCTGGCAGCGGCCCTTCTACAACTGGCTGACGGGGCTGCTCTTTGCCGTGGGGGCCTTCCTGTTCCTCGCCGGGAGCACGATGACGCTCGCCCCGGAGACGTTCGGTGGCGCCTCCACGATGGCGATCAACGTCGTCTTCTTCCTCGGCTCGATCCCGTTCACGACGGCCGGCTACCTGCAGCACTTCCAGGCCGCGAACGCCCCCGCCTTCCACCCCGATCCGGCGGTCGCGAGCACCGCCGCGGCGGCCGCGACGCGGCGGCGGGGGCGCGTCGCCCTCATCGGCTGGCACCCGCACAGCCCGGGCTGGATCAGCACCTTCACCCAGTTCGTCGGCACCGTCGCCTTCAACTTCAACACCGGCGACGCGCTCCTCGCGCCCGAGGGGTGGCTCGTCCGCGAGCTCGCCATCTGGGGGCCGGATCTGGTCGGCTCCGGCCTGTTCCTGGTGTCGGGATACCTCGCCTACATCGAGGCGGGCCACGCCTACTGGAGCATCCGGCCGAGGGACCTCGACTGGTGGATCGTGACCATCAACCTCCTCGGATGCGCCGCCTTCATGGCCTCCGCGGTCCTGGCCTTTATCCCCAGCGGACCGGAGCCGCTGTGGATAACCGCCGCCTCGACGGCCACGTTGTGGCTGGGCGCGCTCTGCTTCCTCGTCGGCGCGCTGCTGCTGATGCGCGAGAGCCGACTCGCGATGCGCTGGGGGCGCTGAAAAAAACGCCCGCGGCCGGGAATCGGCTGTGGATATGTGTGGGCAAGCGGGCCCCGCCCGGCCGCAGGGGTGACGGCGGGGGCCCGGACCCTCGCCGGGGGCCATGGCGCGGCGCCGGATTTCCGGAGCCGGCCGGGCGGAGACGAGGCCCCGGGCCGGGTAGCGGCGGCATCAAGGTG